>NZ_KV793272.1:0-26780 GCF_001808405.1 Trueperella sp. HMSC08B05
CACTATTGAGATATCAAACAACACACCCACTCGCGAGACCAGCGAGTGTTCTTCGCTGCGCCCCTCGGGAGCAACCTCTCCAACTTACTTCATCTTTCGACCGGAGTCAAATACCGGTGTCTAGATCACATAATCGGAAAGATGTTTGCCGCTCGTCCCGCGAGTCTCACGCTCCGGCGGCAAGAAAAGAATTTACACACCTTGCGCCCACAACGTCAAACTTCAGCGCCGTGCCCCTCCTCACACCGCTCTGAACTGCGAAAACAGGCGGAAAGGCCGACCGTGACGCATGACATAGGGCTGGGGGCGCGTCGGAATCGGCGCGCCCCCAGCGATCTGTGCTATATGCGGGCTCCCTTTCGCGCTCCAAGTGCCCGGCGTGCCCGCCGCTTGCGCGCATTCACGCCCTTTTCTTTACTACTGCCCGTTGGCGAACTCCTCGCGAATCGCGCCCGCCACCTTCTCAGCCAGGTCGGGCGTGAAGACACCCGGAATGATGAACGCCGAATTCAGCTCCGCCGGCTCCACCGCCGCCGCAATCGCGTTCGCGGCAACCACCAGCATCTGGTCGGTCACCTCGCCCGCCCGCACGTCCAGCATTCCGCGGAACAAACCCGGGAAGGCCAGCACGTTGTTTATCTGGTTCGGATAGTCCGACCGGCCCGTGGCCACCACCGCCGCATGATCCCCCGCAACGCCCGGATCCACCTCCGGCGTGGGGTTAGCGAGGGCGAACACCACGGCGTCGTCGGCCATGGTCGCGATGTCGTCCCCGTCAAGGATGTTTCCCGCCGAGACGCCGATGAACACGTCCGCGCCCGCCAGTACCTCTTTGAGGCTACCCTGCACCTGGCGCGGGTTGGTGTTTAGCGCCAGCCAGTTGCGGTCCGGGTCGGCCTCCTCGCGGAACGCTCCCAGCGCGCCGTTGCGCCCGCAGCCGATGATATCGTGGGCGCCCTGGCTCGTGAGCAGGCGGATGATGGCGTTGCCGGCCGCACCTACGCCCGACACCACAATCCGCACGTCCTCGATCTTCTTGTGAACCACCTTCAGCGCGTTAATCAGCGCCGCCAGCACCACAACCGCGGTGCCGTGCTGATCGTCATGGAAGACCGGAATGTCGAGCTCCTCGCGCAGCCTGCGCTCGATCTCGAAACACCGCGGCGCCGAGATGTCCTCCAAGTTGATCCCCGCAAACCCGGGCGCGATCGCCTTTACGATCGCAATCATCTCCTCGGTGTCCTTCGTGTCCAGGCATACCGGCCACGCATCCACGCCTGCGAAATTCTTGAACAGCGCCGCCTTGCCCTCCATGACGGGCATCGCGGCCAGCGGCCCGATATCCCCCAGGCCCAGCACGGCCGTCCCATCGGTTACGACGGCGACCGTGTTGCGCTTAATCGTGAGCCTGCGCGCCTCACTCGGATCCTCCACGATCCTCTCGCAGATCGCCGCCACACCCGGCGTGTAAATCTTCGACAGGTCCTGGCGCGTCTTCAGCGGGCGCTTGAGCGTCACCTCGATCTTACCGCCCAGGTGGGCCTGCACGGTCGCGTCGTGAATCCCATGCACGATCACGCCCTCGGTGCGTTGCAGCTTCTTGCGGATCTTCTTCGCGTGATCCAGGTCGTGCGTCATGCACGTGACGTCGAACAGCAGGTGCTCGTCGTCGGAACGCACCATGTCAATTCCCGTGATCAGCGCGTCTTCGTAGCTGATTTCGTTGGTGATACGCGGCACTGCGTGATCGTCGTAGGGAATCTCGATGCGCAACGTCACCGCATAACTCGGTCTCGGCTTTGCCATATTCTGCCTTGTCTCTCGTACTTGCGGGATTATTCTGTCAGGTCACCGGGCCCAAGGCCCCAAAGTTTCATCCACCGGGAAACCCCGTATCACCACGCGCCTCCGCCCACCGACCAGTGACCTCGCAAGGGAAAACCCCGGCGACCATCCGCCGGGGTTCCCGCACACGCTACCGCGCCCTGAGCACTTAGGCCTGGCCCGAGCGCTCCATGATGAGCTCGCGCACGCGCGCCGCATCCGCCTTGCCGCGGGTGGCCTTCATGACCGCGCCCACGATCGCTCCGGCTGCCTGCACCTTGCCCGCCCGGATCTTCTCCAGCACGTCCGGGTTCGCGGCCAGCGCCTCGTCTACGGCGGCACCGAGCGCCCCGTCGTCGGACACAACCTCCAGCCCGCGCGACGCCGCCACCTCAGCCGGGCTGCCCTCCCCGGCCAACACCCCATCCAGGGCTTGGCGGGCGAGCTTATCGGTCAGCTTGCCGCTTTGTACCAGCCCATCCAGTTCGGCGACATCGGCCGCACTCACCGGCACGTCAGCCAGCGCCAGCTCGTTGTCCTTCGCGTAGCGGGCCAGCTCACCCATCCACCACTTGCGAGCACCCGCCGGGCTCGCCCCGGCGTCCACCGAATCGCTGATGAAGTCCAGCGCGTCGGCGTTGACGATGTCACGCATCTCCATCTCCGACACGCCCCACTCGGCCGTCAGCCGCTTACGACGCGCGGCCGGCATCTCCGGCAACGACGCGCGGATCTCCTCCACCCACTCCGCCGGAGGCGCGATCGGCACCAGGTCCGGCTCGGGGAAGTAACGGTAGTCGTCAGCATCCGACTTGGGCCGGCCGGGCGACGTCGTCGAATTGGCCTCCTGCCAATGCCGCGTCTCCTGCAACACGGCCTGGCCCGAGGACAGCACCGCGGCCTGGCGGCACATCTCGAACTCGACCGCACGGGCGATCGCGCGGAAGGAGTTGACGTTCTTCGTCTCCGTGCGCGTGCCCAGCGGCGCGTCCGGGCTGGGGCGCAGCGACACGTTCACATCGGCGCGGACGTTGCCACGCTCCATGCGCGCCTCCGACACCCCGATCGCGCGCGCAATATCGCGGATGGTCTGCACGTACTTCGCAGCTACCTCCGGCGCCCGCGCCCCCGCGCCCTCAATCGGGCGGGTCACGATCTCCACCAGCGGCACGCCCGCACGGTTGTAATCCACCAGCGAATGCGTGGCGCCCTGCAGGCGGCCCTCGCCACCCACGTGCGTGTTCTTGCCCGCGTCCTCCTCCACGTGCGCGCGCTCGATGAGCACGCGGAAGACTTCGCCGTCGTCGAGCTCCACATCAAGGTGGCCGTCGTAGGCGATCGGCTCGTCCGACTGGGAGGTCTGGAAGTTCTTCGACAGGTCCGGGTAGAAGTAGTTCTTCCGCGCAAACCGGCACGATTCAGCGATCTTGCAGTTGAGCGCCAGGCCGAGCCGGATCGCATACTCGATTGCCTTCTTGTTCACCACCGGCAACGCGCCCGGCAGGCCAAGCGAGACCGGGGTGGTGTTAACGTTGGGCTCCCCGCCAAACTCGTTGGGGGCGGCGTCGAACATCTTCGTCGTCGTGGCGAGCTCCACGTGCACCTCAAGCCCGAGCACCGGGTCGAAGTTCGCGGCGACCTCGTCAAAATCCATCAATTCTTCCATCTCTACTTCTCCCCCACTTCGATCGGGCACTCGCGGGCGGAGGGGTCCGTGACCGCCTCCACCATCGCCGCCACCTTGTACATGCGCGCGTCCTCATGCGCCGGCGCGATCACCTGGAAGCCCACAGGCAACCCGTCCGCCAGCCCCGCCGGCACCGACACCGCCGGTACGCCCGCCAGGTTCGCCGGCGTGGTGGTCATATCATTCATGTACATCGCCATCAGGTCATCCTTCTTCGAGCCAAACTCGAAGGCGACCGTGGGGGCCGTGGGCGTGACCAGAACATCCACCTGCTCAAACGCCGCGTCCAGGTCCCGATGCACGAGCGTGCGCACCTTCAGCGCCGAGCCGTAGAACTGGTCATAGTGGCCCGAGCTCAGCGCGTACGTGCCCAGGATGATGCGGCGCTTCACCTCCGCACCAAACATCGCCCCGCGCGTGGCCGACATCATCGTCTCAGCCGTGACCGGCCCAGACTCCGGCTCCACACGGTTGCCATACCGCACCCCATCAAAGCGCGCCAGATTCGAGGAGACCTCCGCCGGCATGATGAGGTAGTACGCCGCAATCGCCGAATCAAACGCCGGGCAGGACACCTCCGTGACCTCCGCCCCGCGCGCCCTCAGCTTCTCCACGGTCTCCTCAAAGACGGCGAGCACGCCCGGCTCGAAGCCATCCCCCGACATCTCCTTCACCACGCCGATCCGCAGGCCCGCCAGATCCTGCGCGGCCATGCCCTCGGCCGCCGCGTCGTGCAGGCCGGTCGCAACCTGGGGCAGCGACGTCGAATCGTGCGGATCGTGGCTGGAAAGGATCTCCTGCAGGGCCGCCGCGTCGACAACCGTGCGAGCACACGGGCCCACCTGGTCCAACGACGACGCCATCGCCACCACGCCATAACGCGACACGTTGCCGTACGTGGGCTTGGCGCCCACCGTGCCCGTCACCGCGCCCGGCTGACGGATCGAACCGCCCGTATCCGAGCCCAGCGCCCACGGCACCATGTACGCCGCCACCGCCGCGGCCGAGCCGCCACCCGAACCACCCGGAATCAGGTTTTCGCCCCACGGATTCGTGGTGGGGCCAAACGCCGAATTCTCCGTGGACGAACCCATCGCGAACTCGTCCATGTTCGTGTGCCCCACGATCGGCAGCCGGGCCTCCTTGAGGTTCTTCACCACCGTGGCGTCATAGGGTGAAATCCAGCCCTCCAGCATCTTCGAACCACACGTCACCGGGGTACCCAGCTGGCAGATATTGTCCTTGATCGCAACCGGAACACCGGCGAAAGGCGGCAACTCCTTGCCAGCCACGCGATCGGCGTCGACAGCCCGCGCAACCTCGAGCGCGCCATCGGCGTCAACGAAAAGAAACGCATTCAGGTGCCCGTTCTCCGCCTCAATCCGGTCAAGGCACGCCTGCGTCAACTCAACCGAGGTGACCTCGCCGGCGCGCAACATCGCCGCCAGCTCGACTGCAGACTTCTTCAGCAACTCCATTATTCCTCCCCCAAGATCTGCGGCACCGCGAACTTACCGTCCTCATTGGCTGGCGCCGAAGCAAATACCAGGTCAAGATCCAGCTTTTCAGTGCCCACCACATCCTCACGCCACACGTTCGTGAGCGGAATCGGATGGGAGGTAGCCGGAACATCGGAGGAAGCGACCGCGGAGACCTTCTCCATCGCGTCCGAGACCGTGGACAGCTCGCCAGCGAACTGCTCGATCTCCGCGTCCGTCAGGGAAATGCGTGCGAGGTCGGCCAGGCGGGCCACCTCGTCTTTTGAAAACTTTGACATGAGGAAAGTCTAACCCGTTCGATACTATTAGCACATGTCACGCTTCCTGCGACCAAATCGCGAAACCCCCAAGCGTCTCCTCAAGTACGGGGTGCTCGCCGGCGTCGGTGCCCAGCTCGCCACCGTCGCCGCCGTCCTCGCCGTGGACGAACACCGCAAACGTCGCAACCCGCCCACCGGCAAATTCCCCACCCTGCCCCCACGCACCACCACCGTCTCCGGCTCCGACCTCACCGTCTACACCTTCGGCGAAGACCTCTATGCCGACATGCTCGAAGCTATCGACGGCGCGCGCGAGCAAGTCTTCTTCGAGACCTACATCATCAAGGCCGACGAGGTCGGCTACCAGTTCCGCAATGCCCTCATCGCCGCCGCCCGGCGCGGCGTGCAGGTGTACATCATCATCGACACCTTCGGCAACCTCAACCAAGACCCACGCTTTCGGAACTTCCCCGAACAAGAGAACCTGCACGTCATCCTCTTCCCCCTCCTACGCACCGGCATCTTCACCGGCAACGGACGCGACCGCGGCTTCGATCACCGCAAGCTGCTGGTGGTCGACCAGGAGATCGGATTCGTTGGCGGCTACAACATCGGCTCCCTCTACGCCGACACCTGGCGCGACACCCACCTACGCATCAAAGGCCCGTCCGTGTGGGAGCTTGAGAACGCGTTCGTCGACATGTGGAACGTCTACCGGCCCAACTCCCAACCCGAGCTGCCCGACCGCGGGCTGTCGCACTGGTCGTCGAAAGTGATCGCCACGCAAAACGTGCCCGCCTTCAAGTCCTACCCCGTGCGCGCCTCCTACCTCGGCGCCATCGACCGGGCCTACCACCACGTCTACATCACCATGGGCTACTTCATTCCCGACGCCGGGATCCTCCACTCCCTCATCTCCGCCGCGAGGCGCGGGGTGGATGTGCGAGTGCTCATCCCCGAGTATTCGAACCACATCGTGGCCGACTGGGTGGGTCGGCCCTACTACAAGGACCTGCTGGCCTCCGGGGTGCGGATCTTCCTCTACCGGGAAGCCATGATCCACGCCAAAACCATGACCGTGGACGGCATCTGGTCCACCGTCGGCACCACCAACATTGACCGGATCTCCATGGACGGCAACTTCGAAATCAACGTCGAAGTGTTCAACAACCCGTTCGCCAAGATCATGGAGGAGATCTTCGAGCTGGACATGTCCAACTCCCGCGAGCTCACTGCCGCCCAATGGTCTCAGCGCAGCACCCTGGCCCGGGTCACAGAGCGGATCCTGCGCCCGCTGGCCCCGCTACTCTAAGGTCAGCGCGCGGGGCAGTTTTCCCTGGCCGGATTTGAACTTGTTGGACGGTATCGAGTCCACCGCCACGTGGACTCACGCCCTCATCGAGCAAACGGCGAAGCTCCAGGAGCGTTTAACGACGACACTCCGGCGCGACTACCCGCGCTGGCCGATCGGCGACCTCACCCGCCTAACGCTACGCCCACGCACGCCGCACCGCCGCCCCCCCTAGCCGTCCGCCCGGCCGAGCCTGCGCAGGAACTCCTCCGCGCTCCAGGTCTCAATGCCGAGCGCCTCCGCCTTCGTAGTCTTCGACGCGCCCGGGTTTTCCCCGATCCCCACCACGGTGGTCTTCTTCGACACCGAGCCGGTGGCCTTACCACCCGCCTTCATGATCGCCTCGGCCACCCCGTCACGCGTGAAGCCTTCCACCGCGCCGGTCACCACGATCGTCATGCCCTCGAACGGCCGCACGACGCCGTCCGCGCCCTCCGCACCATCCGTGCCGGTCCCACCGGCTGGGCGCTCGTCCTCAAAAGTGACCCCGGCCGCCCGCCAGGCGTCCACGATCTCGCAATGCCAGGGTTCCTCGAACCAGTCGAGCAGCGAGCGGCCGATGATCTCGCCCACCCCGTCGATCTCGGAGAAGGGCGCCTCCCCCGCCTCCACCTGGGCGCGCCCTGAGGCCAGCATCGCCTCCAGCGAGCCGAAGTGGGCCGCGAGCGCCCGTGAGGCCACCGGCCCCACGTGGCGGATGTTGAGCGCCACGAGCTTGCGCCACAGCTCCTTCGTCTTTGCCTTCTCGATTTCGGCGAGCACCTTCTCCAACGTCTTCGACGGTGCCGAGATCGTCTTCACCTCGAAGCCCGCCCGCGCGGCACCCTCCGGCGCGGCCCCCTCCGCGGCTCTGCCCGCACCCGCCTCGCCCGCGCGCCCGGTCCGCGACCACGCCGGCTTGGTCCAGCCGGCCCTCACGTAGCGCCAGTCACCCGTGTGCTCGCCGGCAAGCCGAATCGGTAGCCATGTTCGCACACCCTCCAGGCTCGCGGCCGTGAGGGCGAACAGCTGCGCCTCGGTGTCAAGGAAGGGCTTCTGTGCTGTGGGGATCCCGAGCTCGCGCTGGAGCTCCTCCCCAATCACGCCCTCCGGGTCGAGCAGCGCCCCGTCCTCATTCGTGATTCCCAGCTCCACCCGCTGCTCAAGCGTAAGCACGATCCGCACGCGCGGGTCGGCCGCGTCCTCCAGCGGCCAGCCGGCCTCATGCGCGGCGAGCGCCTCCTCATCCGTGAGCTCAATCGCGTGCCCGGTGGCGAGCGCGATCAGCACGTCGGCCCGGTAACGGTCCGGATCGGCCAGCCACTGCGCGGACTCCTCCCCCAGCGATTCGATGTCGAGCGCACCGCGCGAGCCGATGTGGATCACCCGCTGGTGCAACTGCGCGGGGCACGAGCGCGTGTTCGTACACCGCAGGTCCTTATCCCCCTCTTTCGCCGGCGCGATCTTGCCCCCGCACGCGGGGCAGTGCGTGGGCATGACGAAGGCACGCTCCGAGCCGTCCCGTTCCGCCAGCACCGGGCCCACCACCTCGGGGATGATGTCGCCCGCCTTGCGTAAGATCACCACGTCGCCGATCATCACGCCCTTACGCTCCACCTCGAATGGGTTGTGCAAGGTGGCTTGGGCCACCGTGGAGCCGTCCACCCACACCGGCTCCATCACCGCGAACGGCGTGACGCGCCCCGTGCGGCCCACCTGCACCTGGATATCGAGCAGCCGGGTCTGGACCTCGGTGGGCGGGAACTTGTAGGCCACCGCCCAGCGCGGCACGCGCGCCGTGTAGCCAAGCTGTGCCTGCACGCGCCGGTCCTCCAGCTTGATGACCACGCCGTCAAACTCGTGATCGAGCGACGCCCGCGCCCCCTGAAACTCATCGAGGTAATCCTCAATCTCCGCCAGAGTGGACACCATCCGCGTCTGCCCCGACACGGGCAGCCCCCACGCCCGGAACACCTCATAGACGCCCTCCTGGGTGGCCATCTTTTCCTGCAGTGCCTCCGAGGCGCCCTCGAGAGCCCCGATCCCGTGGGCGATGAAACTCAGCGATTTGATCGCGAAGCCCGTGTTGTCTTCCTGGCGCATCGTTCCAGCCGCCGCGTTGCGCGGGTTGACGAACGTCTTGAGTAGCCCCTCGCGCTGCAGGCGCGGTAGCGGCGCCAGCCCCTCCTTCGCCCGGCCGGCGTTCTTGGCACGCAGCGCCTTGTTATAGGCATCGATCTCCTGGTTGCGCCGCGCCACCTCCTCGTTGCGCGCCTCCACCAGATCGTTGAATTCGGTGAACTTCGCGATCGGGAAGTAGACCTCCCCGCGCACCTCCACCAGTTCCGGCCACTCCTCCCCCGAAAGCCGCGCGGGGATCGCCTGGATCGCGAGCGCGTTGCGCGTCACGTCCTCGCCCGTCACCCCGTCCCCGCGCGTGGCCGCGGTCTCCAGCACGCCGCCGCGGTACGTCAGGTTGAGCGCCAGCCCGTCGATCTTCACCTCGGCCGTAAACCGACTCCCTTCCGGCAGTTCGCCCGTGATCCCGGCAAACCACGTGGCCAGCTCCTCGCGGCTGAACACGTCCTGTAGCGAGTACATGCGCTCGGCATGGCGCAGCTCGGCCACCGCCCCGCGCGCCACCTTCGCCCCCACCTTCATCGTGGGCGACTGCGGGCTCCACAGCTGTGGGAAGCGATCCTCGAGCGCGCGCATCTGCGCAATCAGCGAGTCATACGTGGCGTCCACCATGATCGGCTCGCCCGTCGAATGGTAGGCCTCCTGCGCGCGGCGCAGCTTGGGCGCCAGCTCATTCCAGCGTGTTGTTGCTTCTTCGATATTCACCCCCTCATTGTCTCCCATCCCTCCGACATTTTTCTTCCAGTAGGCTGGGGGCATGTGTGGACGATACGCAACCACGATGTCTCGGACCGACATCCAGCTCGAGTTCCGCCTCGACGTCGCCGCCGACTCCTACTCCCCCACCCCCAACTGGAACGTCGCGCCCACCCAGGACATCCCCATCGTCCTCGAGCGCCCGCCCCAGCCCGGGGATGAGCCGCTTCGCGACGCCGTCACCCCACCCGCGTCCACACCTCCCGAAGCGCCCGACTCCCCTGGCGAGGAGGGCGCGCCCGGCGTCGTTCGCGCCCTCACCCCGGCGTTTTGGGGGCTCATCGCGCCGTGGGCGAAGGACACCACCCGGCCGATGATCAACGCGCGCATGGAGACGCTGGCCGAGAAGCGTATGTTCGCGCCAGCCCTGAAGAAGCGGCGGTGCATTATCCCGGCGTCGGGGTACTTTGAGTGGCGCAAGCCGGACAAGACCCCGCTCTACCTCTACCGCGAATCCGGCCCGCTCGCGTTCGCAGGCTTGTACGGCTGGTGGAAGGACGGGCAGGAGTGGCTGCTGACGGCCGCGATCGTCACGCGCGCGGCCGAGGTCGAACTGGCGCAGATCCACGATCGGGTGCCACTCATCCTTGAGCCCTCCGAGTACGACATGTGGCTCGACCCCGCCAACGACGACCCCGCGCTGCTCACCGCTCTCGAACGCCCCGGACCCCAGCTGTCCTTCCACGAGGTGGGCCAGGCGGTGGGTAACGTGCGCAACAACTCACCGCAGAACATCGCCCGCACCTGAGGCACACCCCCGGTATGAAAGGCGTCCGATTTTTACCCCGTACCCTAATGCCATGAACGAATTTGCCACCGTCCGCGGATCCTTCCCCGGCGACTTGCTGTTGGCACTCCTGGTCGCCTTCCTCACGTTGCTGATCCCCGCTGACGTGCTCGGCATCGACCTCCTCCACGACGCGCTACTGTATACTTCCGGCGTCGCCACCGTGCTCGGCACCTTCTTCCGCCGCACGCACCCCGTCCCCGCCGGCATCACGGTCTACCTGGCGGCGCTCGTGCGCTACGTGGCCTTCCCCACCGAGTTCTTCCCGCAGGACGTGGCCGTCCTCCTCGCGCTCTACGCTGTGCTCGCCTTCGGCTCGGCCACAATGAAGATCCCCGCGATCCTGGGCGCCTGCTTCGGCGCGTTCCTCCTCGTGCTGCCGTACGCGGGTAGCGAGTCCCCCCACCTGCTCGTCATCTTCCTCGTCTTCGCCGGCCAGGCCATCGTCATCGCCACGGCGGCGGTGGCCCTGTTGCGCCGCGCCCAGTACGACCAACTCGACCACATCATCGTCGACGCCCAGATCGCCCAGGTCAACGCCGAGCGCGACGCCGAGCTCGCCGTCGTCTCCGAACGCACCCGCATCGCCCGCGAAATGCACGACATCGTGGCCCACACCCTCTCCGTCGTCATCGCCCAGGCCGACGGGGGGCGCTACGCCGCCAAAAACAACCCCGAAGCGGCGGTGCGCGCGCTCGACGTCATCGCCGACATGTCCCGTGCGGCCCTCGGCGACATCCGCTCCATCATCGGCGTGCTCCGCGACCCGGAGGAAATCGACGCCCCGCTCGCGCCTGAGCCCGTCGACGCCGACCTGCTCCAGCTGGTCGAGCAGGTGCGCTCCGCCGGCCACGAGGTCGCCCTGGTGACCACCGGCTCCCAGCGCCCACTGCCAGTTGGCGTGGGCAAGGCCCTCTACCGTATCTGCCAAGAGGCCCTCACCAACTCCCTCAAGCACGCCGGCCCCGACGCCGCCATCACGGTCTCCCTCCACTGGCGCCCGGCCGAAGTGGTGCTCGACATCAGCGACAACGGCCGCGGGGCCGCCACCTTCAACGACGGCAAGGGCCACGGAATCATCGGCATGACCGAGCGGGCCGCCGTCTTCGGCGGTACTGTGGTCAGCGGACCGCGCTCGAGCGGCGGATTTAGAGTGACAGCAACAATTCCAACCCCCGGCGAAAGGAACAGTCATGTGTGACAAGATTCGGGTGGGCCTCATCGACGATCAGGACCTGGTGCGCAGCGGGTTTTCCATGGTCATCGACTCCCAAGACGACATGTGTACCGTGCTCGAGGCCTCGCACGGCAAGCAGGCCCTGGATCGGCTGGCACTCGTGCCGGTCGACGTCGTGCTCATGGACATCCGCATGCCCGGCATGGACGGGCTGGAGACCACCGAGCGGATCAACCAGATGGAATTCCCGCACGGGGTGCGCCCGAAGGTCATCATTCTCACCACCTTCGACCTGGACGAGTACGTCATGCGCGCCATCCGCGGCGGCGCCTCCGGCTTCCTCCTCAAGGACGCCCCGCCGGACCAGATGCTCTCCTCCATCCGCACCGTCCACCGTGGCGACGCCGTCATCGCGCCGTCGTCCACCAAGCGCCTCGTGTCCTACATCGCCCAGAAAGCGGTGGAGGATCGCGCGTTGCGCCCGCAGATTGTCGACGTGCTCACCGAACGTGAGCGCGAAGTGCTCTACCACATGGCCAAGGGGCTATCGAACACGGAGATCGGCGAGGAGCTCGATGTCGCCCAGGCCACGATCAAGACCCACGTGGGGCGCATCTTCGCCAAGCTCGGCGCCCGTGACAGGGTGCAGGCCGTGGTGCTCGCCTACGAAGCCGGGCTCGTGCGCCCGGGTGATCTCGGGTGATTGAGGCCGAGTACGTCCGCCTCGACAGCGGCGTGGGCCGCCAGCGTCGCACCGTCCTCGACGACGTCTCCCTCACCATCCCCGACTCCTCCATTACCACCGTGCTTGGTGGGCTCGACTCCGACATGTCGGCCCTCATGAACGTGCTGGGCGGGATGGAGCGCGTCACCTCGGGTAGCGTGGTGGTCGACGGCGTCGACCTCGCCAGCACCTCCGACGCTGAGCGCGAGCGCATGCGCGCCTCCACGTTCGCCCTGCTGTTCAAGCAGGACAACCTCCTGCCCGCGCTCACCCTTGGGGAGAACCTGGACCTGCCCGCCAAGCTCAACGGCACGCGCGTGAGCACGCAGGAGCGCACGGAGATCATCGACCTGTTCGGCCTGTCCCAGGTGCTCGGCCACTACCCTGACGCGGTTCCGCTCATCGAGCAGAACAAGTGCGCGCTCGCCGCCCTCGTCATGGCCGGGCGCCGCGTGGTCCTGTGCGACGAGCCCACCGACGGCTTCACCCGCGCCGACCGGGAGACCCTGTACGCGCTGCTGCGGGTGTGTGCCCGCGAGCGCGGCATGACCGTGGTGACCTTCACCTCCAACCCGATGTCCGCCGTGTCTGCCGACAGGGTGTACCTCATGACCGACTCGCGCATCACCGCCGAGCTCAACGCCCCCACCCTCGATTCGATCCTCGATACCCTGCGTGTCATCTTCAGCGAGGAACCCTGATGCTGCGCCAGCAACTCGAGCATCACTGGCCCTCCCACCTGCTTGCCGGCGTGGCACTGACCTACGCCGCCGCCATGGTATTCTTCGTCACCACCATGCTGGGGTTCGCCGACCACACGCTGGCCCTGTCGGTGAAGAAGTCGATCCCGCACTCGGACCTGGTGGTGTATTCGGAGGCCGACACGGCCCTGGCCGTTGCCGAGCAGATCGGCGAGCTGGACCAGGTGGAGACCGTCTTCGTCGATTCTTCGCTTCTGGCCGAGGTACTGACCGAGACCGAGCACCTGCCCGTCTCCATCCGCTCCCTCGCCCCGCCCGTGCTACGTACCCAGGAGATCATCTTCGGTGAATTCCCCGCATCCCCGCGCGAGATCGCGGTGACCCACCAGCTGGCCAGCGCCCTCCACGTCCAGGCCGGCGACGAGCTGACCGTGGCGGGAGGGGACGTGGCCAAGCGATATAGCGTCTCCGGGATCTATACCCGCTCCCGGCTCCTTGACCCGGTGGGCTTCGAGGCGATCACCACCGAACCCAACCCCAACTTCGTGGCCGCCCAAGGCAACGAGCAGGGCGGGATCGAGGTGCGCGTCCTTCCCACCGCCGACCCCGATACCCTCCAGGCGGAAATCCTCGAGATCCCTGGCACCGTGGTGGTCAACGCCCAGGACCGCTACGACGTCGAATATGCCCGCCAGCGCGACGCCCTGGATACCCTGACCGAGGCCACTCCCTGGCTGCTCACCACCGCCTTCATCACCGCCACCACGGTGGTCTACATGACCGTGGTCGGCGTGGCCCGCCGGCGCACCACCGAGAGCCAGGCCCTGCGCTCCCTCGGCCTGTCGGCCCTGCGCCGCCACCGGATGCTCGGCCGGGAGGTCGGCGTCGTCGCCGGTCTCACCTATCTGCTCGGCATCGGGGTGGGCTACGCGGGGGCGATGGGTGCCTCCTCCATCGCGCGCGCCGAAAGCGGGGCCCCCTTCCTGCCCGCGAGCATCGGCTTCCCCGCCGCGGCAACGTTCTGGGCGTTCGTGGCTGTGGCCCTCGCCACGGTGATCGGCACCGCCACCGGCATCCTGTCCACCTACCTGCGCACCACCAACGCCTGGAAACCTGCCATCCGCACGGCCAGCCCCGCCATCGTGCTTTTCGCTGCCGCCTTCCTGTACGCCACGGTCGCAATGCCCGGCGCGCTGAGCGCGAACGTGAGCGCGGGCGGCGTCGTCGTCTCACTGCTGGCCCTCGCAGCTGCCACGCTGGTCGCGTACGGGGTGATCGTCGTCGTGACGAGGCGCCTGACCAAGTCCTTCCACGTCGGCTCAGCCTTCTCACTCCTGCCGCGATCGCTCACCGCCACGATGACCACCGTGTCGCTGTTCGTCATCCTCATGTCCTCCGCAGCGCTCGGTGCCCTCCACACCACCTACTCCACGCTCACCGCCAACGACGACCGCCTCGCCAACCTCTTCGACCTGTCCATCACCGCCGGGGTCACCTCCGCTTCCATTTCCGACGCCGACATCCAGGCCGTGCACGACTGGGGCGGAGCCTCTGCCACCCTCACCTACCACCTGCTCAACACCTCCGGATGGGAGCCCGAAGACTTCCAGCCCGGGGCACTGTATGCCGTGGATCCCGGGGAGGCCGAGGACTACCTCGGGCGGCGGATCGAGCCGGGCACGCTGCTCGTTCCGCGCGGGACCAACAACGTGCCGAGCTCCATGAACCTCACCTACGTCGACGCCAAAGGATTCACCCGCTCGACGAACGTGAACGTGACCGTTGCCGACGTGCCCTTCGCGCTCATCTCCTCGGCCGGGCTGGGCGACCTCGAGCCCACCGCCATGTGGATCCGGCTCGCCGACCACCACCACATCTCCGAGGACTTCAGCCGCCTCGAAGCCTCCCTCACCCCCGGTGAGGACCGGCCCTTCCTCACCCTCGCCATCACACCCCCGCAAGAGGCGCCCGCGAACGTGTCACAAATCGCGGCCATCATCCAAACGAGCGTCATCGCCGTGCTTGGCTTCGCCGCCTACCTGCACGTGCCCCGGTACCTCGCCGACCAGTCCCTCGAGACCCGCTACCTGCGCTCCAAGGGTATGACCGGGCTGCGCATCCGCCAGCGGCGACTGAGCCAGGGAATGGCAAGCGCCTTCGTGACCTCAGTGACCGGGGTGGGGCTTGGGGTGGGAAGCACCCTCCTGCTCATGACCCTCCACGGGTGGGCCACCCCGCACGAGCCGAGTATCCCGATCGTCACGCTCGCCCTCAACATCGGGTCGATCCTGCTCGGGTGCCTCACCCTTGGCATACTCGGATACCATGTCGACGTGTCAAAGCGCACAAAAGCCCGAGATTACGCGGAAATTGGGCGTTAATCACACTTTTTTTCCTTTACCGGGCACACAAAACCTGAAAAGGTTAAGGGCGTATAAGCCAGTGTTAAACAATGCGTTAGGAGACTAGGTCATGGATTGGCGCCACCGCGCAGAATGCCTCAACGAGGATCCAGAGCTTTTCTTCCCGATCGGCTCCTCGGGTCCCGCCATGGCACAGGTCGAGCGCGCCAAGGCCGTGTGCCAGCGTTGCGACGTCCAGGAGGTGTGCCTTAAATGGGCCCTGGACAACAACCAGGACGCCGGCGTGTGGGGCGGCATGTCGGAAGACGAGCGCCGCACGCTCAAGCGCCGCACGGCGCGCGTGCGCCGCTAATCGCTGGGAGCTTTCGCGGGCCGCGTCAGCGCGGCCCGCTTTTCTTATGCCCGGCCGACCCGGCCCTAGGCCTGGGAACGGATGTTGAGGTCGAGCACCACCACGGTGCCCCCGCCCTCACGAGGGAGCCACTCGATATTGCCCCTGAGCTCGGAGAGCACCATTGTCCTCACGATCTGGGTGCCGAGGCCGGAGGGGCGGTGGTCGCCCACGCCGACGCCATCGTCGGCCACCTCGATGTGGAGCCGGGTGCCGTCGCGTTGGGCGCGGATGTCGAGCCGTCCGCCCCCCGGCAGTCCGTGTTCTATGGCGTTGGAGATGATCTCGTTCATCACCACGCCGAGCGCCGTAGCCTCCTCGGCTCGCACGCGCCCGAAGGTGCCCTCGAACGTGGTGATCACCGGCTCCCCAGTAACGCCAACGTCTCGTACCATGCGCATGACCGGCACGAACACCTGATCGAAGTCCACAACCTCGTCGATGGTTTGTGACAGCTTCTCGTGCACCACGGCGATTGTGGCCACGCGGCGCTGCGCCGTCTCCAGCGCGGCCCGGGTCATGCCCTCCCCTGCACGGCGCGCCTGCATCCGCAGCAGCGCCGACACCGTCTGCAGGTTGTTCTTCACGCGGTGGTTGATCTCGCGGATTGTGGAGTCCTTGCTCATGAGCACGCGCTCTTGGCGGCGCAGCTCGGTGATGTCGCGGCAGAGCACGAGCGCCCCGTGGCGCACGCCCTTGACCAGCAGGGGCACGGCACGGAAGGAGATGACCACGTCGTTGCGCTCGATCTCGGTCATCCACGCGGCCCGGCCCATGAGCACGAGCGGCAGGGCCTCGTCCACGCGGGACACCCCGTCTAGTTCGATCACTTCGGTGGCAAGCATCGCGCCCTGGAGCGGCTTTTCCACGCCGAGCCGGCGCAGGTTAGAGATCGCGTTCGGCGAGGCGTAGATGGTCTCGCCCTCGGTGTCCACGTGAATGAGCCCGTCCGTGACGCGCGGGGTACCGTGCCGGTAGCCCGAAGGCGAGCCGTCGATGGGGAACTCCCCGGTGGTTACCATGGCGATGAGCGCGTCCGCGATCGACTCATAATTGGCGAGCAGCACCATCGGCACGCGGTCCACGAACTTGGCGGTGATCACCCCGAGCACCGCGATGACCTCCCCTTCGAATCGCACGGGCACAAGCCGCACGTCGACGTCGTCGTCGTGCCCAAAAACCTGCTCGCCGGTGGTGGCGGCCTTCTCGATGACGGCCGCCTCGTCGTCGGGGACGATCTCGCCCACGAAGTCGGTTTGGTGGACGGTGGTGGCGGTGGCGGGGCGGGCCTGCGCGGCCGTCATTACGCCCGATTCGACGCGGATGTAGAGGGCAAGGTCGGAGAAGGTGATGTCAGCGATGATCTGCCACTCGCCGGTGAGGTGGTGGAGCCATTCGCGCTGACGCTCGTTCAGGTGCGAGTCACGGCTGAGAATGCGGGAGAGTGTAGACACAGTTCCCACTGTAATGATTAATCGTGTTGAATAGTAGCTATGAAGTTTGTTTCTGAAACCAGCTACGTCGGCCCGCTTGAGCTCGTGCTGGATGTGCTGACGTCGCCCGAGTTGTTCCGCGCACGCACGCGTGCGGCGGGCGTCGCGGAGTTGGCCGATTTTGCCGACGACGGCGCCACGCATTCCTTCCGCCTCCAGGTTCCGACCGAGCAGATCCCGGCGGCGGCGCGCTCCTTCTTCCCACACGGCGCGAAGGTTTTTGCAACGGCCACCCCCGTGGTCCACAACGAGGCCGGGCGCGTGGACGGGGCGAAGATCCCGTACACGATCGATGTGTCGGGCGCGCCCGTGGCCGGCTCGCTCACCTTCCTGCTCGCTGACACCGGCGCGACCACCGCGGCGAAGATCAGCGGCGAGATCAAGGTGTCGGTGCCTTTTATTGGTGGCCGAATCGAGAAGATGGTGGTAGACCAGCTGAGTAAGGTCATTGCCAAGGATACTGATCTGGTCAACGCCGAGGTCCTGCGGCGGCGCACGGAGGAAGAATGATTAACCGTCAATACGAGGATCTGCTGGCCGACGTCCTAGAAAACGGAGAGCGCAAGGGCGACCGCACCGGCACTGGCACGCTGTCCGTGTTTGGCCGCCAGCTGCGCTACAACCTGGCCGAGGGCTTTCCGCGCATCACCACGAAGTTTGTAGCGATGAAGGCGGTCAAAGGCGAACTGCTGTGGTTTTTGCGCGGGGATACGAATGTGCGCTGGCTTCAGGAGCGCGGGATTTCCATTTGGGATGAGTGGGCTGACGACGACGGCGAACTCGGGCCCGTCTATGGCTACCAGTGGCGTTCGTGGCCGGCCCCGTCCGGAGATCACATTGACCAGATCGCGAACGTGGTAGAGAAGTTGAAGAAGAACCCGGATTCGCGGCGGATGATTGTGTCGGCGTGGAATGTGGCCGACCTCGACGACATGGCCCTGCAGCCCTGCCACGCCCTGTTCCAGTTCTATGTGGCCGGCGGCAAGCTGTCCTGCCAACTGTACCAACGGTCGGCGGACCTGTTCTTGGGCGTGCCGTTCAACATCGCCTCCTACTCCTTGCTCACGCACATGGTGGCCCAGCAGGCGGGGTTGGACGTGGGCGATTTCGTGTGGACGGGCGGGGACTGCCACATTTATTTGAACCATGTGGACCAGGTGCGTGAGCAGATCTCGCGCGAACCCTACCCCTTCCCTACGCTCGAGCTGAAGAAGGCCGACTCCATTTTCGACTACGACATGGACGACATCCTCGCCTCCCAGGGATACCAGCATCACCCCGCGATTCACGCCCCGGTGGCCGTGTAATGCTGGGGATGATCTGGGCCCAGGGGCATGAGCGGGCGATCGGCCGCGGCGGCGCGATGGCCTGGCACCTGCCCGAAGACATGCGGTTTTTCCGGCGCATGACCACCGGCCACCCCGTCATCATGGGCCGCCGGACGTGGGAGTCACTCGACGAGCGCTACCGCCCGCTGCCCGGGCGCACGAACATCGTGCTCACCCGGGACGAGAGCTTTTCCTCCGACGACGCCCTGGTGGCCCGCTCGCTGGATAAGGCGATCGCCCTGGGCGAGGAGGCCGCTGGCGAGGGGCTCGTGTGGATCGTGGGCGGGGCGCAACTGTATGAGGCGGCGATGAAGAAGGCGGACGGCGTCGTGGTCACGGACATCGACATCGACGTTCCCGACGCCGACGCGTTCGCCCCCGCCATCCCGTTCAACTGGGAACCCGTGGGCACCGAGCCCTTCCGCGGGTGGCACGTGGCCGAGAACGGCATACGCTTCCGGGTAAGCGCCTACAGGCGCCGCCGCTCCGGCTTTGTCCCCGGGGATTTGGCCGCCGCGCTCGGCGAGCTGCCGCTCTAGTCTCCCAGCAGGTCCGACATCGGCGTGAAGTCCGCGAACAGGGCCTTCGCTTCGGCGACGTCATCCGACTGACTGTCGACCGGCTGGCTGTCGGCCGCATTCACGACGCCGGCGCCCGCCCCGCGCCTGAACCCGCCTGCCCCGCGCCCACAACACCGTCGCCCGCGCCTGCCTGGCCGGCAACCAAGCTGCCCGCGGGCCGCCCGGCCTGGGCGATGACCGCCAGCTCGTCCATCGCGCGCCGGATTCGGCGGCGCAGGCTCGCCCCGCCCTCGGCGTCGGAATCGGCGGCGTGCGCGCCGAAGTCCTCGGTGGCAGCGTAGACCGCAGTCGTCACAACGTTCGCGTGAAGGTAGGTCATCATCGGCCGGATCGCGTGCTCGGTGACGAGCGAGTGCCGGGGCGTGCCGCCCGTCGCACCGATCGCCACGGGCTTGCCGGCCAGGTACCCCTCGGGCAGCACGTCAAAGAAGGACTTGAACAGGCCCGAGTAGGAGGCGTTGTAGGCCGGCGTCACCGCGATGAGCGCCTCCGCGCCCCTCACCTGCTCGAAGGCCTTAGCGAGCGCGGGCAAGGGGAAGCCGGTGAGCATCGCGTCGGTGACGTCGTGGGCCAGCTCGCGCAGCGAGATCATCTGCACCTGCCCGCCGTGCGCGCTCACGTACGCCTCCGCCATCGCCCGGCCCAGCTGCTGCGTGGTCGAGGACTCCGACAGCGACGCCGACACCACCGCGATCATCGCTCGCCCTCCGCGTCTCGCAGGAGCTGGTCGGCGAGGTTGACGGAGGCCGCCTGGGTGTCCTGCTGGGCGTAGAAGGAGGCGCCGGTGACGTCGTCGACGTACGTCTTGCCCTCCTCGTACGCGATTCCCGCCTCACGACGCGCGGCCACCCGAGCGGCGTGCGTGGGGGCGTCCGGCACACCGGGCTTCCGCATCGCCTCGAACTCCTTGCGCATGACAGGCACGATCTCGCCCAGGTAGTCGAGCTGTTCAAGCACGGTCCTGAGCGGCAGGCCGGCGTGGTCGATGAGGAAGAGCTGGCGCTGGTAGTCCCCCACATGCTCGCGGAAGCCGAGCGTGCGGTCGATGACCTCCTGCGGGGAGCCGACCGTCAACGGGGTCTGCTCCGAGAAGTCCTCGAGCGAGGGTCCGTGCCCGTACACGGGCGCGTTGTCGAAGTAGGGGCGGAACTCGCGCTTGGCGGTCTGCGAATCCTTCGCGATGTAGAACTGCCCGCCCAGGCCCACAATCGCCTGCTCGGGCGTGCCGTGCCCGTAGTGGGCGAAGCGCTGGCGGTAGAGCGCGATCATCTGCCGGGTGTGGCTCATCGGCCAGAAGATGTTGTTGTGGAAGAAGCCGTCCCCGTAGTAAGCGGCCTGCTCGGCAATCTCCGGCGAGCGGATCGAGCCATGCCAGACGAAGGGCGCCACCCCATCCAGCGGGCGCGGGGTGGACGTGAAGCCACGCAGAGGCGTGCGGAACTTGCCCTGCCAGTCCACCTCCTCTTCCTCCCACAGCCGGCGCAGCAGCGCGTAATTCTCAATCGCGAGCGGGATACCCTGGCGGATATCCTGGCCAAACCACGGGTAAACCGGGCCCGTGTTGCCGCGGCCCATCATGAGGTCCATCCGCCCGTCCACCAGGTGCTGGAGCATCGCGTAGTCCTCGGCGATCTTCACCGGATCGTTGGTGGTAATGAGCGTGGTCGACGTCGACAGGATAATCTTCTTCGTCTGCGCGCCAATGTAGCCCAGCAAGGTGGTGGGCGAGGAGGAGAAGAAGGGCGGGTTGTGGTGCTCGCCGATCGCGTAGATGTCCATACCCACGTCCTCGGCGTGCTTGGCGATCGTCACCGCGGCCTTGATGCGCTCGGCCTCGCTCGGCGTGCGGCCGGTGGTGGGGTCGGTGGTGATGTCAGAGACGGAAAAGACTCCGAATTGCATGGTGTCTCCTTGGGGCATAATCAGCTTCGGAGACATCCTAGCACATTTAATTGAAACCTCAACTATCCGGGTTCTGCTTCACCTCCCCAGTCTCGGCCACCGGGTTTCGGACGCGACGCAACAGGCCTGCGTCAAACATCAGGACTTAGAGGCTTTTCGTCGCCACAACCGGCGCTTTTGGCCTCAAAGTCCTGATGTTTGACAACCGAGCTACTTATCCAGCCGGCGCATGAAGGACGCCCGCAACCTCTCCTTGTTGACGGCGGCCACCGCCGCGAGCGGCACGTTCGCCGGACACACCGCCGCGCACTCCCCATAGTTCGAGCACGGCCCGAAGTTCCGATCCGCCACCGCGATCATCGCTTTCGCCCGGAGCGCCCGCTCCTTCGACGGCAGCGGCAGCATCGCCAGGTGAGTGAGCTTCGCACCCACGAACAGGTGGGCTGCGCCGTTGGGGCAGGCCGCCACGCACGCCCCGCACCCGATGCACGCGGCGAAATCGAGGGCGTCCTCCACGGTGGTGTGGTCCACCGGCACGGAGTCGGCGTCGGGGGCCGTGCCCGCGTTGATCGCCACGTGGGCGCCGGCCTCGAGCACCTCGTCGAGCTTGTGGCGGTTGACCATGAGGTCGCGCAGCACGGGGTAGCTGGCCGAGCGCAGCGGCTCGATCCGCACCATCTGCCCGTCCGTGAAGGAGCGCAGGCGCTGGTGGCAGGCCGGCGTGTTGCGCTCCGGACCGTGCGGGGTGCCGCTCACCTGAATGCCGCATGCCCCGCAGATGCCTTCACGGCAGTCGGACTCGAACGCGAAGGGCTCCTTGCCGGAGTTGACCAGCTGCTCGTTAAGGCGGTCCAGGAGCTCGAGGATACTCATCGAGTCGTCCAGACCCTCCATCGTGTGGTATTCGAAGCGGCCCGGGGCGTCCTGCCCGGGCTGACGCCAGATTTCCAATGTCAGTTTCATGAGTAGCTCCTCGTTGCCAACGGCACGGCCGTGAAGGTCAGCGGCTCCATGTGCCGCACGAAACCGTCCGGCGCGCTCTCCCACGCCGAGGCGAAGGCCCAGTGGGCGTCGTCGCGCTTGGCTTCGCCGTCGTCTTGGTATTCGAAGCGGAAGTGGGCCCCGGCCGATTCTTCGCGGTCGAGCGCGTCCACGCACATGAGCTCGGCGAGCTCCAGGAAGTCGGCCACGCGGCCGGCCTTCTCCAGGGTTTGGTTGACCTGCGCATCCCCGCCGGGCACCGACAGGTCCTCCCAGAATTCCCCGCGCAGGCGCCGGACCTTGCCGATCGCCTTCTCCAGGGACTTCTTCGTGCGGCCCACGCCGCAGCCCTCGTACAAGATGGCCCCGAGCTCACGGTGGAACTGGACCGGACCGCGGCTTCCCCCGATCGCGAGGAAGGCGTCCGTGCGGGCCTGTACCCGCTCCAGCGCCTCCCTCACCGGCGCCGAGTCCGGGCCGGGTAGCTCCTCGCCCAGATGCTTGGACAGGTAGTTCGGTACCGAGAACGGCAGGGTGAACCACCCGTCCACGCACGCCGACAGCAGCGAGTTCGCGCCCAGCCGGTTCGCGCCGTGGTACGACCAGCCGGCCTCCCCGCCCACGAACAGCCCGGGGATCGAGCTCATCTGGTCAAAATCGGTCCACAGCCCACCCATCGTGAAGTGAGCTCCCGGCGCGATCCGCATCGGGGTCTCGTACGGGTTCTCACCCGTGGCGTGCTCGTACATGTGGAACAGGTTTCCGTAGCGTTCGGCGATCACGTCCTTGCCCACGGCTCTCAT
This sequence comes from Trueperella sp. HMSC08B05, assembly GCF_001808405.1. Classification (NCBI taxonomy): domain Bacteria; kingdom Bacillati; phylum Actinomycetota; class Actinomycetes; order Actinomycetales; family Actinomycetaceae; genus Trueperella; species Trueperella sp. HMSC08B05. Next base: position 22,727 of record NZ_KV793272.1, read on the forward strand.
CGCGTCCGAGAAGTCGAGGTAGACCGAGTTCTTTAGCGGCCCCACCCCGTGGCCCGAGTTGATCTGCTCGGTGGCCGCGCGCGAGGCGATGTCGCGCGGGGTGAGGTTGCCGAACGCGGGGTACTTGCGCTCGAGGTAGTAGTCACGCTCGGCGTCGGGAATCTGCTCAGGCGGACGGTCGTCCCCGGCGCGCTTGGGCACCCAGATTCGCCCGTCATTGCGTAGCGACTCCGACATGAGGATCGTCTTCGACTGGAACGGCGAGCTGACCGGCAAGGCGGTGGGGTGGAACTGGACGAAGGAGGCGTGGGCGAGGTAGGCGCCGTGTTTGTGGGCACGCCACGCCGCCGACGCGTTCGAGTTCAACGCCAGCGTGGACTGGAAGTACACCGAGCCATACCCGCCGGTCGCAAGCACAACGGCATGTGCCGGGATCGCCTTCACCTCACCCGTCACGAGGTCGCGGATGACGACGCCGCGGGCCACGCCGTCGTCGATAATGAGGTCCAGCATCTCCGAACGAATGTGCATCGTGACCTTGCCGCGGCGGATCTGGCGCTGGAGCGCCTGCGAGGAGGCGAGCTGGAGTTGCTGGCCGGTCTGGCCGCGCGTGTAGTACGTGCGCGAGACCTGCACGCCGCCAAACGAGCGCGTGGCGAGCGTGCCGCCGTACTCGCGGGCGAAGGGGGCGCCCACCGCGTTCATGTGGTCGATCACGCGGATCGACTCCTCGCCGAGCCGGAAGGCCTCCGCCTCGCGCGAGCGGAAGTCGCCGCCCTTGACCGTGTCGGTGACGAAGCGCTTGAGCGAATCACCATCCACCTTGCGCGCCCGGGCCGCGTTGATGCCCCCCTGGGCCGCCACCGAGTGGGCGCGGCGCGGGGCGTCGTGGTAGGTGACCGAGTGGACGTTGTAGCCCAGCTCCCCCAGCGCCGCGGCACACCCGGCGCCCGCCAGTCCCGTTCCCACGACGACGACCGTGAACTTCTTCGTGTTTAGCGGGCTGACCAACTTGTACGAGTCGCGGCGGCGCTGCCACGCGGTGGCCGGATCGCCATCTGGGATGTTGCCGTCCAAGATCGAGCCAAGGCGTGTGCCGCGCACCTTCGCCGGGGGCGGCGTGAAGTCCGCGGCGAACGCGGGCCGGGCGGCGGCGTCGTCGGAAGAACCGCGCAAGAAATTGAAGAAACTCATGATAGCCACCCCATCTGTACGGCGAGCGGAATTGAGGCGTTGCCCAAGAGGATCGCGATCGCGGCCAGGGCGCCGACCCAGATGAAGACCGAGCGAAGGCGCGCGCCCATCGAACCGAAGTCGACCGCCATGTTGAAGGCGCCATGTGCCACGTGAATCGCAAGCAACACCATGATGAGCACGTAGAAGATCGCCATCGCCGGGCGCTCAAAGGAGCCAACCAGGTTGCCGTAGGCGGCGGACGAGGCGGCCGTGGGCCCGCGGAAGGAATCGGAGGCCACCGGCTGCAGACCAACCGTCAGGTCAAGAATGTGAACAATGAGGAAGCCCAGGATCGCCACGCCCGTCACCGGCATGAGCCGGGCCGAAACCGCCTGGATGCCGTGAAGCTTGCGTGCCCGGTGCTTGCCGCGGAACTTCCGGCCCCGGATGTAGACGATCGACGCCGCCCACACATGCAAGACCAGGCAAGCGCCCAGCACCACGCGCATGATCCAGAGCACGGCCAGCTTCGGGAACAGCGGGTAGAACGCCTCGCGCAGCCAGTGGGCGTAACCGTCGAAGCTGGTAGCACCCATGTAGACCTTGAGATTTCCATACAGGTGGATGAGAACGAAGATCGCCCAAATGGCGCCCGTGACCGCCATGACGACCTTCAACGCCCACGAGGGCGGAGCCTTCAGTTGCATCGTTGCCTCCTTCCTGCCATTGTCCCAGGCCGCAGATGTGATTCTTCACACCTTTGTCCCGAATCGGGTATGCTCGAGGGGTTGCCGGGACGGCCCGGCGCCGCGCTGGTGTTGCCGATCGCTACGCGGCACAGGCGAGGGACGGCCCTCAAGAAAGGGCACATGCCTGCTGTGATTGCATGGTTGGCCATGGGGTTGACCTTGGTGGTTGACCTGTCGGGGCCGGTGACCGTGGCGGGAATCCTCGCCGTCATCATCTATGCCTCCTTCGAGGTGAAGCGGCGGGCGGACGCGCTCTCACGGCGGCTCGGCGAGCCCGTCGGCACGATCATCCTCACCCTGTCGATCATGGTGATCGAGGTGGGAATGGTGGCGAGCGTGCTGCTCGGCCCGGGCACACATGCCTCCATCGCGCGCGACGCCGCCTTCTCCGCCGCGATGCTCATCCTCAACGGGATCCTGGCCGGCGCCATCCTCGCCCACGTGGCCCGGCGCGGGCCGATGCCGATTCGGGCACGGGCGCTGCCTTGGTACCTGGGAACGCTCGGGGTACTCGGCACGGGCGCATTCGTGCTGCCGAGGGCGGTGGGCGAATACCGGGGCGGCTGGGCGGTCATGGCCGGGGTCGGGCTGGTCGCAGCATACGGGGTTTTCATGTGGCGCCAGCTCGGCCCGGGGGCGGGCGACTTCTCCGAAGCCGACTCGCCCCCGCGCTCCTCCGAGCCCGTCGCTCGCAACCTGGTGTGGCTCGTGGTCACCTTGGTGGCGATCGTGGCGCTCTCCCACGCGCTTGGCCCACTGCTCGATGCGACCGTGGGCAACACCGCGATTGTTGGCCTCATCGTGGCGGGCGTGGTCCTCCTGCCCGAGACCGTCACCACGCTCCTTGCCGGCTGGGAAGGGCAGAGCCAGCGCGTGTCAAACCTGACCCACGGCGCGCTCGTATCGGTACTCGGCGGCTCGGTCCCCGCCGTGGTGCTCATCGGGGTCGCCACCGGGCAAGACATCGTGCTTGGCGTGGGAGGCACGGAGCTGGCCCTCCTCGCGGCGACGCTCGGCCTGCAAGCCACGGCGCTGGCAGGCCGGCGATTCAACGCGGCCCACGGGCTGGGGCACCTGACGTTGCTTGCCGCCTACGTGGCGGGACTGCTCGCCTGACGACCGGGGTTCCCGCCCGGCTTCACTCCCCTTCCCCGCGTGTGCAACGGTAATTCCCCATGTGTAACGTTAATAAACTGCTTTTCGCCGTTGCATATTGCGGATTAGCGTTGCATATGGCCAGGCCCTGACGAGCGAGGTGGCTGAGGCGTGGCGGGGTCGGGCAATGCAAAGCCCGGGATCTCGGCTGAGATCCCGGGCTTGTTCTCGTGGCGGGGGCAGGATTTGAACCTACGACCTCCGGGTTATGAGCCCGGCGAGCTACCGAACTGCTCCACCCCGCGTCGGCATCCCCTACTCTATTCAGCCAGCGTCCCGGATTCAAGGTTGGCCGTGGTGCCCTTCCTCACCATCCGCCAAGCTCGCCCAGGCGGGTGGATGCAGACACCGGGGCGGGGGCCCGCGCATGCGAGCCCCCGCCCCTCGATCCGATCAGCGGCAGGCAGACACCGTGTCAGCCAACCCGCCGGCCGTGTGGCCGTTAACCGATCAGATCAATGTTGTCCCAACCGTGGCCGCCCTGGATGGGCTTCGCCCAGCCGCTCTTGCCCGTGTTGTAGTAGGTGAACAGGCGGCCGTCGTTGCGAACGCCGACCAGGTCGAAGCGGCCGTCACCGTTCACGTCGCCCGGGATGGTCGCCTGGACGAAGCTCGACCAGCCGTGGCCGATCTGAGCCGTGTAGGCGATCAAGCCATCGCGGCCGCCCTTGTACAGGAACATCTTGCCATCGTCGCGGATCGCCACGATGTCAGCGTTGCGGTCGCCGCTGAGGTCGCCGGGGCCAAGGATGGTGGCCATCGACGACCAGCCGTGGCCGATCTTCGTGCCAGAGTGCATCCCATTGGCCGTGACGACGTAGCGGTAGAGATCGCCCGTGGCAACGTGGCGTGCCACCACGTACTCGGAGCCCGAGCCTCCCAGCTTGCCGGCGTAGACAATGTTGTCCATGCCGTTCCAGCCATGACCCACCTGCGGGCCCTGGGTCAGGAAACCATCACCCTGAGAGTAGTAG
>NZ_KV793272.1:26800-157737 GCF_001808405.1 Trueperella sp. HMSC08B05
AGGAAACCATCACCCTGAGAGTAGTAGAAGTGCACCGTACCGTCTGTGTGGCGAACCAGCACGTCCGTACGCCCATCGCCGTTCATGTCCGGGATGGGGGCGAGAGCGGTGAACTCATCCGCGTTGCAGTCGACGATAGCGCCGCCCGCGAAAGTGCCGTTGCCCACAGAGGCGTAGCGGCGCAGACTGTTGTCCTTGTCAACCGCCCACAGGTCAGCAAAACGATCACCCGTGAACTCACCCAACAGGCCCGTGCCACGAGCCGGAATCGACGGACGATCCACGGCCTGGCACGTCCCAGGCTCCGGCTGCGGCTCCGGCTCGGGCTCCGGCTGCGGCTCCGGCTCGGGCTGCGGCTCCGGCGTAGCACAGGTGCCGCCGAGGCGGATCTCGCCAGCGCCACCGAAGACAGCGCCGTTGATGGCATCGAGGCCAACCAGCTTGACGAACTTGCCCTCAACGGCCGGGAACTCCACAACCTGAGGCGCGAGGTCGGCAGTGAAGTTGCCCGTAGCGACCGGATCGCCCCAGTCCTCGCCATCCATCGAGACGTAGATCTCGTAGCCCTTGATGCGACCGTTCGCCGCACCCTGGCGGGTGGTGTACTCGAAACCGGTGAACGTACAGGTCAGGTCGTTATCCGTGACCGCCGCCGGCTCGAGCGTGATGTGGTGCGGGTAGCCCCGCACACTCGGGCTCCACTGGGTGTGCCAGTAGGTGCTGGGATCGCCGTCGATCGCCGCCGCAGCGAAGCCGCTCGGCGCCGGCTCATCGGACGTCTGCTGGGAGCTGAAGTCCGTGACCGTCAGGTCTGACCCACCGATCGGGTTGAGGAGCTCGGCCTTGCTCGGGTCGATGGTCGCGGTCTGCGCGCCCTCGCCCGCCTTGTCGCCGATCATCCAGGTGCCGGTGAAGACCAGATCGCCGGGCTCGGAAGTGCGCGGAGCATCGACCATCCAGGTCGCCACAGACGCGGCGTCCTTCGTGGCCTCGGTGGCGCCGGCCGTCACCTCCGTGACGGTCCAGCCCTCGGGCGCCTGAAGCTTGTGCGCCACGTCGGTTAGGTCGTCAGCGTAGGAATCCACCGTTGTGGTTACCTCGTAGGTGCGCACGTCGTCGCTCGAGGGCTCAACCTGCTGGACATCCATACTGGTGCCCGGGATCAGCCCGAGGTCCTCCACGCGGAAGTTGTCGATCGTCAGATCGCCCTGGTAGTGGTTGCCCGCCTTGACAATACCGATGAAGGTCGGCTGGGAGCTCGCGCGGAACTGCATCTCGAAGGTCGACGTGCCCTTGCCGGCGTTACCGTCGGCGTCTTGCCAGCCTGTACCGCGGCTCTGCGCGATCGGGTTGCGGGTGTCGATGACTTCCTTCCAGCTATCCCCGGTCGACTCGTCGTGGCCGATGACCAGCTGGTAGTCGCCGTCGTAGCCGGCCTGGTAGTCGAAGCTCACCTTGTAGGTGCGGTTCGCTTCGAGCGGCACCGACGCGGTGGTGGTGCGCAGGATGAGCCCGCCGTTCTCCTGGTGGGCGAGGAGCGACCAGTCGCCGTCGAGCACGTTGTCGATGAGCTTCTGGCCCGCCTCGGTGTTCTGGCCGTTGCGGGTGCCCCACCAGCCGGACTGCGAGTAGGGCTCGTTGCGCAGGGCGAGCTGCGTGCGGGCGTCACCGGTCTGGGTGGAGCCGGTGACGAACGGCCAGTAGCCGGTGTCGGTGTCCTCGAAGTTCGTGAACGCGATGGTCGCGTCTGTCGGGGCCTTGTCGGTCTCCTTGAAGGCCACCACGCGTAGGTCGTCGACCGCCACGGTCGCGTCGCCCTCGCCCACGGTGATGGCGAACGTCATCGCCTTGCCGTCGGTGTGGAAGCGGACGGGCACGCGCTGGAAGCGCGTTTTGAACTTCTCGTCCGACGCCGTGGCATTGATCGCGCCCGACGTGGTGATGGTGGTGGTGGCCACCCCGTCCACGTCCTTCTGGTAGTCGCCCGGTGTCACGACGCCGTCCTTGCCGGTCACGGACACGCTCACCTCGCGCGTCTTACCCGGCTGGATCTCGATCCACGCCCAGGCGGAGTAGTCGCCTTCGGGCAGGGTGATCTCCTGGGAGATCGAGCCCGCGCCCTCGCCGAACTGGGCCTGGTAGTTGCCGCGCTCGGAGGTGGCGACGGTGGCGTCGCCAGTCACGTCGTAACTATCGAGGGTGCCGGAGAAGAAGCCCGGGTCCGTAATTCCGGTGCCCTCGCCCCAGTTCGGGGTGGCGGGCGCGGGAACAGCGCTGCTCGGGTAGAGCACGTAGGCCGTAGTGGCACCGCCGTCGGTAGCCGGGATGGTCACTGAGCCGTCCGAAACCGGCAGGTCGGTGACCTCGGCGCGGCCGGTGGCCGTGAGCTTGAACAGCTTCAGGCTCGACTGCGAGGCCCATGCATTCGTGAGCTTCCAGGTGGTGGCCTCCCCGCTCGGGTTGTAGTAGTACAGGCGATCCTCGCCGCCGTCCTTCCACGGCAGCAAGTAGGTTGCACCGTTCAGCACGGTGGCGCCGTCATAGGTGACCACACGGTCGGTTGCGGAGTCGTACCCGCCAACCGCGGTCTGCGCCGAGGTGACCTCCGTGCCGTTGGCAAAGACCACGCGGCCGGCCTGGCCGTTCGCGGGCTTGGTCCAGGACATGATGTCGGACTGCTGGAGGAACTTCGCCGGGAGGTTCTTCTGCCAGATGCCCTGGATGAAGGTGTTGTAGTTGACGTTGCCCGCCCAGCCCTCGAACTCGCGGACGTTGGTGTTGCCCAGCATCGGATCGGGGTTGAACGTGTCACGGTAAGAGTTTTCCACGAAGCGGATGAGCGTGGAGCTCAGGCCCTTGTTCGTGGTTCCGCCGTAGGGTTCGTCATTGGCCCAGTGGGACCACGTGGACAGGGTGGGAAGCGAATAGGCCCACTCGGAGGCCAGGCGGAAGCCCAGCTCCTGCTGCTGCCTCCACGCGAACGCCTCGGCCTGCCAGCCGCTCTCGTAGTAGACGTCCCAGTAGAGCCAGTTGAGGTTCGAATCGGCCGGGAAGTCCTTGCGCAGCTGCGCCAGGCGCTTGAGCACGTTGCCGGTGGCCAGGTCCTTCTTGTCGTTCATCTTGTAGGACTGGTTCATCCAGCCCCACGCGAGCCGCGGCGGCATGCGCAGCTCACACGGAGCGGCCACGCCGTTCGCGGCATCGTCCACGTAGCCGTTCACCCCGTCAGAGAAGCACTTGGCCTCGGAGTAGGACTCGGTGGCGTTGACATGGATACCGAAGGTGGCATTCCAGGCCTTGCCGGCATCCACGAGCTTCTTGAGGTCGGCAAGGCCGCCGGCGCGCTCGTTGTAGTTGTTGCCGTAGTCGCCCTGGGCCGAGTCGTGGCCCTCGGACTGGTAGCCCTTGAGCAGGACCTGCTGGCCGAGGTTATCCGTGGCGAGCGCGATCCGCTTCGTGTCGTCGAGCGTGCGCAGGAAGGGGTGGGTGGCCTGGGAGACGATGTTGAACGGGATGCGGGTGATGACGGTGTTCTTCGTGTCATTCATGCCGACGAACGGGCGCAGCACGTCGCGCGTGGCGATCGCTGCGTCCTGCCAGTCGACAGCCCCGTCCGCGTTCGCGTCAGCCGTGATCTTGACCTGGATGAAGGGATCAGGCTCTTCCCCGATGCCGCTGCCGTCGTCGTACTGCACGACGGCGCCGCCGCGGTGCACCCATTCGTACGGGGAGATGGTGCCGATGCGGTTGCCATTCTGCTCGCGGACCTGGACCGTGTAGCGGTCATTACCCGAGGTGCCGGACACGGCGGTCTGGTCGTCAATCGCATTGGTCTCGAAACCGGCGGCCAGGCCGTTGCCGGCTGCCACCGCCATCCACACCCGTGCAGTCGTGTCGGCGGTGGACGCGACCGTGAGGAAGCTGTCCGGGTTCGCGGCGCGGTTGGTGTTGATCCGCGCGCCGCCCACCATCGCCGTGGCGTCGGCAACCGAGTCCAGCGACACGAGGTCAAGCCCCGGGATCTGGATGCGGTTGATCTTCTTCTCCGGGTCAGTGATGTTCGTGATGCGGTAGTCGAGCACCTGGTCCTTGACCGAGATAACCACATCGAAGGATCCAGACACCGACGGCAGGCTGACCGGGTACGTCACCGCGGTCTTGTCCGCGCTGACGGACGGATCGCCGACGACGACGGGCGTCGCCTTCCCATCAATGTTGACCGAGGTCAGCGCATCGCCGAACTTGCCGGGCATCTGCTTCTCACCCAGCTGGTAGTCCACCACCTGCGGGAAGGCGGGGTGGGTGTGAACGGTGAGCTGGCCGTCCGTGATTTCGGGCGCACCCTCGGGGATAACGACCTCGAGAGGAGCGGCCGGCTCCGGCTCGGTGCCTGGCTCGTTTTCAGCGGCGGTGAAGGCCGCGAACTCGGACAGCGCGGCCACCTGCTCCGCGCTGTCGTTGCCGCCCCATGTGCTGTTAATAGTCACCGCCACGCAACGTGCGGCGGTCGGCTCGAAATCGACGTTGACCGGCGCAAGCTTGCCGGCATCCGGGGCCGCGGGGATCGACTCGTCCGCCACGGACTCAAAATCGGGGACCGAGTCTTTACTGGCGTATGCCTCCGGGTTCGCGCACTCCGCGTCAGTAGAAACGGAGACGTTGAAATTGCCGAACCGGCCCGAACCGTTAGAGGACTGGCGCGGGGTCAGCACGATACGGCCGAGCCCCTCCACGCTCTCGCCAAGGTCCACGACGAGCTTGTGAGGTAGCGGATCCTTCGCAGGGTTCCACTTCGTGTGCCAATAAGTGTCAGTGTTGCCGTCGAGAACGAGCTTCGCCGGGCCGTTGGCACCTTCGCCCGTGGTCTCGACCGAGTCCGCGTAGGCCACAGACATCCCCGTCTGCGGTATCGGTGAGTATGTATAAGTTACGCCAAAGGCGGGGGCTGTGATCCCGCCTATCGCCAGCGCTGCACCCGCGATGAGCGCCGCACTTCGTTGTGGAGATGATCGCATGTTTTATTCCTGTCGCTGGATTTGTGATCTGTAAAGCCCGCTTGAACGTCAATGTTCACGGCTTCACGCTTCCAGCCTAGACCATGGGAGAACTCATTTCAGCAAAACTGGCAAAACTCGACCACGTCAAAACCGTTCTTTTGCCACATTGGCCAAACCTGCGCGACCACGGGGACCAGGAAACGGGGAGGGAGCCCGCCCGGACTCCCTCCCCTGCCTGCGACTCAGCGCCAGCTACTGGCCGTCGATCTCCTGCTGAGCCTTGACCGCGTCGTCGATCGCCTTCTCCAGCGCCTCCTGAGCCTTGCCGTAGTCCGCCCAGTTGCCCGCGTCCAGCGCGGCCTTCGAATCCTCGATGGCCTTCTTCGCCGAATTCAGCGCGCTATCGAGCCGCTCCTGCACGCTACCCGGCACGGGCGCGATCGGCGCCTGGCTCGGCTCGCTGCGGGGATCCTCAGTCGGCTCCGTGCTCGGCTCCTCCGGCGGCGTCGCACCCTCGAGCGGGGCCTCCTTTTCGCCCACGACGCCGGCATCGCCCGCGTTCACACCCGAATCACCGCCGAAGACCTGGTCGAGGGACTCATCCAGCGTGGGCGCGAAGCCCACGTTGTCACCAAACAGGGTGAGCACGTACTGCAGGGTCGGGTACTGAGTACCCGAGGATGCCTGGACGTAAACCGGCTGGACGTAGAGCAGGCCGTCACCCACGGGCAGCGACAGGAGGTTGCCGCGCATGATCTCCGTGCCGCCCTGCTGGAGCAGGTTGAGATCCGTAGACACCTTCGGGTTGGCCAGCATCGTGTTCTGCGCCTGGCCGGGGCCGGGCACCGTCAGGTCTCGCGGCAGCTCGAGCAGGCTGAGCTTGCCGTAACCTTCGCCCTTGACGCCCCTCTCGTTGCCGGCGTCGCCGGATGCGGCAAGGAAGCCGGTCATGACGTTACGGTTCGTCTGGCCGCCCGGAATGTAGGACGTGGTGAGCGAGAACGCCGTCTGGTCCTCCCCCGGCATCTTGAGGGTAAGGTAGTACGGGGGCTGCTTCGGGGTGGTGGGGCTGGCGGCCTTGGTCGGCTCCAGCGGCACGTTCCAGAAGTCGCCGCCCGAGTAGAACGACTTCGCGTCCGTCACGTGGTAGCGCGCCAGCAGGGTGCGCTGGATCTTGAACAGGTCCTCCGGGTAGCGCACGTGGGCGATCAGATCGCCCGGCATCTCGGACAGCTCGGTGATCTGGCCGGGGAAGATGGACTTCCAGGCGTTGATGATCGGATCGTCGTTGTCCCACTGGTAGAGGGTGACCGAGCCGTCGTAGGCGTTGACCACGGCCTTGACCGAATTGCGAATGTAGTTGATTTCCTCCGGGCGCGGCTGACCCAGGCCGGTCGTCGTCGCATCCGCGGTGGCCTCGGTCAGGGTCTCGCGCGCCGAGTAGGGGTAGTTGTTCGACGTCGTGTAGCCGTCGATGATCCACACCAGGTCCTTGCGGGTGGACGGATCGTTGTCCATGTCCACCACCGCGGGCACGGCCTTCGTATCCAGGGTCAGGTACGGAGCTACCTTGCGCACGCGCTCGTGCGGGTCGCGGTTGAACAGGATCTGGGAATCGGAGGTGACGCGGTCAGAGAAGAACAGTTCGGTCGACCTCATCCGGATGGCGTACATGAGCCGCTCGAAGGCGTTGCCCACGCTCGGCCCGCCGTTACCGGTGTAGGTGTTCATCACCTGACCGTTCGGGGCCGTGTCGTCCGGGTAGTCGAGCTCCCACGGGTCCGAGCCCTCCGGTGCGCCCACGATCGAGTACGACGGCGACTGCTGACCGAAGTACACGCGTGGCTCGTAGTCGCCGAGCTGGCCCGTGGACGGGATGCCGGCCTCCCAGAACGCCGGGTCGCCACGCGAAGTAATCGTGTTGCCGTAGGCGGCCGCCACGCCGAAGCCGTGGGTGTAGACCGTGTGGTCGTTGACCCAGGAACGACGCTCGGCGTCCAGACCCCCGAGGTTGAGCTCGCGCACCGCGATCACCGTGTCGCGCGTCTGCCCGTCGATCTCGTAGCGGTCAACCGTGAGCGGGTCCTTGAACTGGTAATACTGCCGGTTCTGCTGGAGCTGGTTGAACGAGGGATCCACGATGTTCGGATCGAGCAGGCGGATCTGCGCCGCCGTCTCCGAGTCCTTGCGCAGCTGGCCCGGCTCGACGTCGGTACGCGCGTCATACTGCTGGGTCTCAACGTGGGCCATGTCATAGGCCTTGAGCGTGGCGTCAATGTTGCGCTGAATGTAGGTCGATTCGAGCTCGGCCGCGTTCGGGCGCACCTTGAAGTTCTCCACGAGCGCCGGGTAAAGCATCGTCACCACGAGGGCCGTGGCCACCGTGGAGGCGATGCCGATGACGGCTGGCTTCCAGCGGCGCTGCACCGCGGCGACCACGAACAGTCCCGCCACGAGCACCACCACAATCGCCAGGATCGTCAGGCCCGGCTTGGAGGCGTTGATGTCGGTGTAGGTGGCGCCGGAGAAGCGCTGGTTATTGCCCAGCAGCAGGTCATACCGGGCGAGCCAGTAGTTGACGGCAATCATGAGCGTGCCGATCGCGAGCAACACGCCGGCGTGTGCCTGGGCCTTTTTCGACACGGTAAATCCGCGCTGGCCCGCCCCGATATCGCCCGTCATCCAGTAGACCACGGCCCCCACCATGAACGATAGGATCACCAAGGTCACCATGAAGCTCATGATCGTGTGGATCGCGGGCAGGGAGAAGACATAGAAGGACACGTCCAGGCCGTATTCGGGGTCCGCCTCCCCGAACGAGGAGCGGTTGATCCACAGAAGGAAGGTCTGCCAGTTGCCGGCCAGGCCCGCGCCGAACAGCAGGGAGACCACCGCGGGCACCACGCCGAAGGTCAGCCACTTGCGCCCCAGCAGCGTGTCGCGGAAGTTGTTCCCGTCGAGGTTAATGACGTTCTCCGGCGTCTTGCGCTCGCGCACCGCGATCCACAGGTTGAGCACGACGACCCCGAACACCAGCACGAATCCGATCGCGCCGAGGGCGATCGACGCGCCGTACTGGGTCCAAAACACGCGCGCGGCCTCAATCTGTTCGTACCACTTGAGCTCGGTCCAAAAACCGGCAAAGCCGATGAGCGCAAACACCAGCAAGCCGAGCACGATCAGCGTGGGGATGAACGCTCCTGGCCGGGCCCGATGCTCCTTTTCGGTGGATGTAGTCAAGATAAACCTCGTTTCATGGCCGCGTTTTGCGGGCATTTGGGCACGTTAGAACTGACAAAACCGTATAACATCTGCCGCGCGGGGCGCCATGCGGTTCACCTAAGAGCTTGCCGGTGGCGTGTGGTAAGAATAGGCCGTGACTGAAAATACGAAGACCCCCATGACTCGTTCGTTGGAGAAGTCCACCTTGGAGATCGAGCGGCACGTGGCCACCGGCGGCTGGGATGCCCCGATCCGGCTCTTCGCCCTCGCACTCGCCAAGAATGCGCTCGCCCAGCATCCCGAACTCGCCGGCGAGCTCCCATCGGACGTCCAGGCCGACGCGATCAACGACGAGACCACCCTGTTCTCCATCGAGCAGGAGGGCCTGCCCCCGGTGGATACGCTCGAGGAGCTCCTGGGCCGCATCGTCTGGCCCGCCGACGTCGATGGCGCGGCCCTCGCCGTGGAGCGCATCATTCTTCCGCCCAGCGCCGAGGTGACCCTGCCCGAAGACCCGGTCGAAGCCGAGAAGATGCTGGCCGAACACCCGGATCGGCAGGACGTGCGCATCGTCGCCTCCGTCCTTCGCACGGGCGAGAGCTGGTGCGCGATCCGCATGCGCAAGTTTGACGACGACGCCAAGGTCCTCTCCGGCGCCAACCTCATCCCCGGCATCGTCGAGGGGCTGAAGATGGGCTTCGCCGAGCAGCCCTAAGCGCTGGCTCAGCCTCCGCCGCCGGGCGGCGGGCCGCAGGCGCTTAGCCCTCCGGGTTCACTTCGGGCAGCGCCGAGCAGGGAGTGAGCGAGCTCGTGTCACCCGCGCCGATCGCCTCGACGGCGGCGATGGCCTGGTCGATCGTGCGCACGGCCCAGATATTCAGACCGTCGAGCTCGTACCCGATCGTCTCGGGGCAGTTGTAGGCGGGGGCAATGAAGTCCGTGGCGCCGGCCGCGCTTGCCCCCGCGAGTTTGTGGCGGATCCCCCCGATCGGCTCGATGTCGCCATCCCAGGCGATGGCACCCGTGCCGGCGATCACCGCATCCCCGCCCAGCGAGCCGGGCGTGACGGCGTCGTAAATGGCGAGGGTGAACATCGTGCCGGCCGAGGGCCCGCCGATCCCCTCCACCTCGTAGGTGGCCTGCGCGGGCAGCTGAACATCAGCGACCGAGACGTAGATTCCGAGCACCGAGCCGGGGTGGACCCAGCCGGTGACGTCGGGCTCGAAGCCGCGGGTCGTCGTCGTGACCTCTTGCTCCGAACCGTCGCGCTCGATCGTCAGCGTCACCTGCGTACCGGGCGCCGTATCGTCGAGCACGTTGGTCATCTGGCGGAAGGTTCCGATCGTGGCCGTGCGCTCCGGCGTCGTGATCGCGCGCAACACGTCGCCCTCCTGCAGGATCGCTTCTGCCGGGGAGCCCTCGGGCACGCCCGCCACGCTCAGCGTCATCGACACGTCCATCCCCGCCTCCTCGAAGGCGACCGCGGCGGCCGTGTCCTGCGAACTCGTCATGAGCTGAACGTTTTGCTCGTTGACCTCGCTCGAGGACACCTCCTTGGGATAGTACGCGCGCACCGGCACCACCTCGTCTGAGGTCAGGAGCGCCGAGGCCACCACGGCACCCGAGATGCCGGCGTCGGCGTTGCCCAAGGCGTTGACGGTGGTCATGAGGAAATGCGTGCCCGAATCGAAGGTCTGCGTGCCCCCGACCGTCACCAGGTTCTCCCCGTGCTCGGTCACGTCCAGGACCGGGCCGGGGCGCTGCACCATATACGACGACGGCAGCGCGGCACCCGCCGCGAGCAGAACGGCGAAGATGCCACCCGAGATGACGGTCTTGGAGGGGCGAGAAGTGAACATGTGATCCTCTTTCCGGAACTTCGCGCTCGGCGCACCGCCCCGCGTTGTCCGGTGCGGCGGACTGCTACTACCCTATAGTGAATCCAAGGAGGAAAAATGAGCAATAGCGACATGGGCCCGGACAACGACGGTTGGCAGGACCGCCTACGCGCCATCCTCGGCCCGGAGGCCGCCGACCGGCTCATTGAGCAAATCAGGAATCAGGGCCAGGATCCGGATCAGTTCATGTCCCAGATGCTCAACCCAGCAAACCTCGCACTTGTGACGAATCAAATTCAGCAGATGCTCGGCTCCTCGGGCGAGGGGCCGGTGAACTGGAAGCTGGCCGAGCGCGTGGCGCGCGAAACGATCACCAATCAGCACCTTGATCGGCTCACCGCCGACACCGCCGATAGGACCCGCGCCTCCCTGCGCACGGCCTCCCTGTGGCTGGACGCCGCCACCGCCCTCGACCCGACGACGGGCCCTAACATGGCCCTGTCCCGCCTCGACATGCTGGCCCATTCCCTGTCCACCTTCCGCAGGCTGCTCGAGCCGGTGGGCTCCAACGTCTCGCGCGCCTTTTCTGAGATCTTCCGCGAGCAGGCCGAGCACATACCCCCACAGATGGCCGGCTTGTTCGGCGACCCGGGCGGCTTCGTGAACAAGATGATCGCCTCCGTGCTCGGCGTACAATACGGCGGGGCGCTGGCGGAGCTCGCGGCCGAGAGCTTCGGCTCCACCGACACGGGCGTTCCGCTCATGGAGGGGTCCTCGGCCGTGCTCGTGCCCACGAACGTGGCGGGCTTCGCCAAGGACCTCGAGATCCCGGACGAGGAAGTGCTGTTATTTGCCGCCGTTCGCGAGGCCGCCGCCGCGCGCCTCTACACGCGCGTGCCCTGGCTGCGCCCGCGAGTCATCGACACGATCGCCCAGATCGCCTCCGGCTTCGAGATCGACATGGAAACGATCGAGGAACAGGCCCGCGGCCTGACCGAAGGCATGTCCTTCGACCCGTCCTCCATGCCCGAACTCGACATGTCGAAGGTATTCGTGCTCGACCTGTCCGAAGAGCAGGAGGATTCCGTGGCGCGCCTTCAGCTCCTCCTGTCACTGGTGGAGGGCTGGGTCAGCGAGGTCACCGCCCGCGCCGTGGCACCGCACCTGCCCAACGCCGTGGCCCTGCGCGAACTGTTCACCCGCCGCTACGCCACCGACAACCCTGCCAAGCACGTGTGGCAGGCCCAGCTCGGCATCGAACTCACCCCGCGCCTGCAGCGCGAGGCCGCCGCCTTCTGGCAGCAGGCCGAGTTCCGCGTGGGGATCGACGAGCGCGACGCCCTGTGGGCTCACCCCGACCTCCTGCCCACCTCCGCCGCGCTCGACAACCCGGCCGCCTTCTTCGGCCCGGACGTGGCAAGCGTGGAGGCCGAGCTCGATTCCTTCCTCGAGGACCTCTTCAACGACGAGAACCAGGGCCAGGCCCCGCACGAGCCCGGCTTCGGCGACGTGGAGTAGCCCGGCTGGCAGAGGGCGGCGCGAGCTGAGAGAGCTCCGCGTAGGGCGAGGGCCGAGGGAGGCGAGTGCCACGAACGAGGCGAGTCCCGCGAGCGCGCGGCAGTTTTCCACAGCGGTGCATTGCCGGGGCCCGCGCCCGGCGTTTTGACTAGCGTGTGCCTCATGCAGCTGACCACTGGAGTGTTTTGGACGGGACCGTGGCGTGCCCAGATCGGGATCGACCCGCGCATCGGCCTCAGCCTTGACGGGCTGAGCAAGGCCGAGCTGTCGTTCGTCGACACCCTCACCCTCCCTCAGGAACGGCCCGAGGTGGAGGTGCGGGCCAAGGCCGCCGGCATCTCCCGAAAGCGGCTGGCCGCGCTGCTTGGGATGCTCACCGACGCCGGCGTGCTTGACCAGCGCCCCTCCTCCGGGGTGGACCACGCGCCGTGGCGGCGCATCCGGCAGGATTCGCCGCGCCGCCAGAACTGCCACGTCCACATCCACCGCGCCGACTACCTGGGCGCCGGCATCGCGATCGCGCTCGCCCGGTGCGGGGTGGGCAAGATTACTACAGACGACTCCGGCGCGGTAGGCTACAGCGATCATCCCACGATGACCTCGCTCGGCTTGGGCAGGGGGCGGGCCGCCGCGCTCAAGACCCTGCTGCGCCGGGAGGCGCCCACCATCCAGACCGCGGGGGTGGACATGGGGGTACGTCCGCCAGACGTGGTGGTGGTCAGCGGCACGTATGCCACCGACCCGGTGAGCGTGGGCATGTACCTGGGCCAGTCCGCGCCCGTCTACCAGACCTGGATCGAGGAGGTGGACGTGTTCGCCGGTCCGCTCTCAATCCCTCACGAGTCGGCGTGCGGCACTTGCCTCATGCTGCACCGCGCGGATGCGGACCCGAATTGGACCGACCTCATCCAGCAGGCCTGCTCGGCCACGCCCCTCATGCCCGAGTCTTCCTCGGCGATGATGGTGATCTCGCTGGCCGTGCGCGACATCGTGGCCTACCTGGACGGCGGGCCCGTACCCCACATGTGGAAGGTGGGGCCGGCACCGCATCCGCCCGAGCCGATGGTGCTCCAGCCCCACCCCAAGTGCGGGTGCACGCTCAGCACCGCGTGAACCGGCTTCGGCTAGCGCCCGAAGCCGATGGGCTTGTCGCCCACGATGGCGAGCAGGTCGAAGCCGTAGTCGGTGAGCTTGCGGGTACCGATCCCGCGCACACGGCCGAGCTCGGCCAGGTCGCGCGGCTTCTTCACGGCGATCTCGCGCAACGTCACGTCGTGCAAGATGAGGTGGGCGGGTTTGCCCGTCTCCTGCGCCTTGGCCAGCCGCCACATGCGCAGCTCCTCAAACAGCGCCACGTCGTCAGGATTCTCCGCCGCCCACTGCTCCTTGGCCGCCTTCGAGCTGGCCCGCCGCGAGCGCGTGGAGCGCGATTCGGGCTGGGGCCAGTGCTCGTCGAGAAAGCGGGTGAGTTTGCGCTTGGACCGGCCCCGGTTGCCTTCCGCATAGGAGATGAAGAGCTCTTCGCGTGCGCGGGTGATGCCCACGTAGAGCAGGCGGCGCTCCTCGGCCACCGCTTCGGGGCTGGAGGCGTGGGAGATCGGCATGAGCCCCTCGCTCATGCCGGCGAGGAACACGGCTCCCCACTCCAGACCCTTGGCGGCGTGGAGGGAGGAGAGGGTGACAGCGTTGGTGGTGGGTTCGTTGCCCAGCTCCGCGCGCTCCTCGAGCTCGGCCACGAACTCGGCCACGCTCGCGTGGCGCCTGTCCCACATGGCCTGGGCCAGCTTGAGCAGAGCGTTCTGGGACTCCCAGCGCTCCTTGGCCGCCCCCGCCTCGGGCGCCTCGGGCCGCCAGCCCATCCCAAAAAGCGTGTCCTCCACAATCTGCGGCAACTCCCCTGCCACCGCCCCACGCGCGGCGGCGCGCAGGGCCACCATCGCGTCCTTGACCTCGCGGCGCATGAAGAAGCGCTCCGACCCCTTCATCTCGTACGGGATGCCCGCATGGGCGAGCGCGGTCTCAAACTCCTGGGATTGGGCGTTCGTGCGGTAGAGGATCGCCATGTCGGAAAAGTCCATGCCCAACTCGCGCAGGGT
The DNA here is from genome assembly GCF_001808405.1 of Trueperella sp. HMSC08B05. NCBI lineage: Bacteria > Bacillati > Actinomycetota > Actinomycetes > Actinomycetales > Actinomycetaceae > Trueperella > Trueperella sp. HMSC08B05. The sequence goes on from NZ_KV793272.1 coordinate 40,472, forward strand.
AAGGATCTTGCCGGCGATGCCGACCGCCTCGTCGGCGTCGTCGGCATACATGGAGTACGTGACGGGCCGGCCGGACTTTAGCGCCGAGACGAGCTGGACGGCGGCGGCGTTGTGGTCGGATTCGATGACGGCGTTGGCGAGCTCCACGATCTGCGGGGTGGAGCGGTAGTCGCGGTTGAGTTTGACCGTGCGCGCCCCGCGGAACTCCTGCGTGAAGCCCTCCAGATACCGGGCGGAGGCCCCGGTGAAGCTGTAGATGGTCTGCGACACGTCACCCACCACGCACAGGTCCCGCCGATCGCCCAGCCACAGCTGGAGCAGGCGGTGCTGCATGGGCGACACGTCCTGGTATTCGTCCACCACGAAGTGCTGGTACTGTTTGCGGATCGTGGCCGCGATGTCGGGCCGATCACGCATGATGCCAATAAGGATGACGATGACGTCCTCGAAATCAATGACGGCGCGCTCGGACTTGACCTCCTCATAGGCCCTGATGAGCGCGGCGATCTCCGCGTGCGAATAGCCGGCCACCTCCGGGCGAAGCTGGGAGGCGGCCTCGCGTTCGTAGTCCCCCGGCGCGATGAGCGAGACCTTCGACCACTCGATCTCGGCCGCCATGTCGCGCACCGAGACCTTGTCCACGCTCATTCCCAGCCGGGCGGCGGCGCTCGCCACCAGGTTGACCTTCGACTCCTTGATCTCCGGCACCCGCCCGCCGATCGCGTTCGGCCAGAAATAACGCAGCTGGCTCAGCGCCGCCGAGTGGAAGGTGCGGGCCTGGACGGTGGGCACCCCCAGGTCGCGTAATCGCGAGCGCATCTCACTGGCCGCCCGGTGGGTGAAGGTGACGGCCAGGATGTTCGTGGGCCGCTGCTGGCCCGAGTGCACGGCATAAGCGATGTGGTAGGTGATCGCGCGGGTCTTGCCTGTGCCGGCGCCGGCCAGCACCGCCATCGGCCCGCTCACGTTTTCGGCCACCTCGCGCTGGCGCGGGTCCAGGTGGCTCAGTAGCTCCTCGGCATCAAACACGTGCCCCTCCTTTTTCTAGCGGTCCGCCCAGCCAGTCCTCGATGAGGGCGCGAGCCACGGACGTGGGCCCGGGCATCGAGGCGGGGTTGTCCGCGTACATCTGGCGTAGCTCGGCGCGCGTGACGAACATGGCCTCCACCACCTCCACGCCGTCGGGCCTCAGCTCCGGCGCCTCCTGCGCCGTCCAACCGCGGAAGCCCACCATGAGCGAGCGCGGGTAGGGCCAGGGCTGGGAGGCGAAGTATTCCAGGCGCCCCACCTCGATCCCTGCCTCCTCCAGGACTTCGCGGCGCACCGCGTCCTCCAAGGTCTCCCCGGCCTCCACGAAGCCGGCCAGGGTGGAAAAGCGCCCGGCGGGCCAACTGCGGTTACGCCCGAGTAGCAGGCGGTCCGCCCCGTCCCGGATCGCCATGATGACCGCCGGGTCCATGCGCGGGAAGATCACGTGTCCGCCCGGGCAGCGCATCTGCCAACCCGATTCGACCAGCTCTGCGCGCTGCCCGCACATGGGGCAGTACGGCGTGCCATGCCAGTTGAGGAGCGCCATCGCCTCCATCGCCAGCGCCGCCTCGGCCTCGTTCAGCAGGTGGCCAACCTCCCGCAACGGCGCGAAGCGCAAGCCGGCCAGCTCGCCCTGCCACGCGCGATCAACGCTGAGCGCCCCAGCGTCGACGCCGAAGTACGGCCGCCCCTCGAACACGCCGAGGTAGGACGGTTCAGGCGCGCCCAGCTGCTGGAACTGGCCGCGCGTCAAAAACACGAGCGCACCGTCGAACGGCACGTCCCCCTCCTGAATTAAGAGGTATCGTCCGCGCGGATCGGCCAGCCCCGCCCGCGGATCAGACCTGCTCTCCGCGTCCCGCTGGCCGATCGCCCGCCGCTCGCTCAATTTTCCGTACATCGTGCCTCCTTCCCCCTCCACTCTACTGCGCCCCTCCGACACTGCCGGAGGCCAGCCCGCTACCGATTCACACCATAAACTGCCACAATAGGGTTCGTGACTTCCCAGCAATCCACAAAGCCCGTGTCGCGCTATACCGCGCGCGAGCCCGAGCCGTCGTTGCCCGTCACGGGCCCGGTTCGCCTCGGCGCGCACCTTACCGGCCATGGGGTCGACGTCGCCGTCATGGCCTCGCACGCTACGGCAGTGGACGTCTGCTTCGTGGACGCAAGCGCCTACCACACCTCCGAGCGCCGCTTCCGCCTGCGCCGCGGTGACCACGGCGTGTGGTCGGGGCACGTGCCCGGCATCCGCGCCGGCCAGGCCTACGGTTTTCGCGTGCACGGGCGCTGGGACCCGGCCCAGGGCCTCCTGCACAACCCCGCCAAGATCCTCCTCGATCCCTACGCGCGCGCCATCACCCGCACCCCCGAACTCCACCCGGCGCTCTACTCGCACGTCGTCGACGCCGACCTCAAGCCGGACCCGTCACACCAGGCCGACCAGCGCGATTCGGCGGAGGTAACGGCGCTCGGCGTCGTGGTCGAAGATCAGCCCCTGGAGATCCATCGGCCGAACGTGCCGTGGGACCAGACGGTCATCTACGAGGCGCACGTGGTCGGGCTGACGAAGGCCCTGCCCGGCATCCCCGAGGAGCTGCGCGGCACGTACGCCGGCGCCGCCCACCCTGTCACGATCAACCATCTCAAGAGCCTGGGCGTCACCGCGATCGAGTTCCTGCCGATCCACGCGAAGATGAGCGAACCCTTCCTGTCCGTCCAGGGAAAGGAAAACTACTGGGGGTACAACACCCTAAGCTTCTTCACCCCCGAGCCCTCCTACGCGATGGAATCCTCCCGGGCCGCCGGGCCGCAAGCGGTGATCGACGAGGTCAAGGGCATGGTCAAGCTCCTGCACGACGCGGGGATTGAGGTGCTGCTCGACGTCGTGTACAACCACACGTGCGAGGCAGGCTCCGATGGGCCCACCGTGTCCTGGCGCGGGCTGGACAACTCGATGTACTACCGCCACGATTCCCAGCGGCCGGGCCAGCTCATCGACACCACCGGTTGCGGCAACTCCCTTGATTTCCGCCGCATGCCGGTCATCCGGCTGACCCTGGATTCGCTGCGCTACTGGGTGGAGCACATCGGGGTGGACGGTTTCCGCTTCGACCTTGCGGTCACGCTCGGGCGCGAGGGCGATTCGTTTAACCACATGCACCCGCTCTACGTGGCGATGGCCACCGACCCGATCCTGTCCCAGGTCAAGCTCATCAACGAGCCGTGGGACCTGGGGCACGGCGGCTGGCGCACCGGCCAGTTCCCGCCGCCGACCGCGGACTGGAATGACCGCTTCCGCGACACACTGCGCTCGTTTTGGGTCACGGAGCCGGCCGCGATCGTCCACGGTGGCCAGGGCGGGGACCAGCGCGACCTCGCCACCCGCATCGCCGGCTCGGCGGACCTGTTCGGGCACGGGCGCATGCCCGGCGGGCGCGGGGTGTATTCCTCGGTCAACTTCATCACCGCCCACGACGGCTTTTCCATGTATGACCTGGTGAGCTACAACCACAAACACAACGAGAGTAACGGCGAGGACAACCGAGACGGCACGGACAACAACCGCTCGTGGAACCATGGGGTGGAGGGCGAGAGCGCCGACCCGAAGATCCTGGCCGCGCGTCGTCAAACCATGCGTAACCTTTTCGCTTCCCTCTTCTTCTCCGTGGGCACGCCGATGATCGCCGCCGGCGACGAGCTGATGAAGACCCAGGGCGGCAATAACAACGCCTACAGCCAAAACGGCGCGGTTTCGTGGATCGACTGGGACCTCGACCAGGACCAGCGCAACATGTTCGACACGGTGGCCTACCTGCTGCGCCTGCGCCGCGACCACCGCACCTTCCGCCCCACGACCTTCTACACGGGCAACACCGCCGACGGCGACGTGATCCCCGACATCACCTGGCTCGACTACACCGGCCAGATGATGCCCGACTACAAGTGGTTTGACCCGAACGTGCGCCTGTTGCAGGCCCTGCGCTCGGGCTTCGGGCAGGACGCGGACGCGCTGATCGTGGCGAACGGCAACGTCACCTGGCGCGTGGTGCAGCTCCCGCAGGGGCGGGGCAACCCGTTCCGTCTCGAGTGGCGTTCCACCTGGGAGACTCCGCGCCGATCGACGCCGACGTACGCGCCCGGCGCCCTCACGCGCGTGCCCCCGCTCTCACTGACACTGTTCTTCGCCAACCCGGCCTAGAAGTTTCGAAACGTCGAGGCGGCCACCTATCATGGGGGCATGACTGATCGCGCTAGCTTTGACATGTCCGATGCCTCCCTCGATCACGCTCGCTCGGTGAGCGCGAAGATCGATCGGGCCATTGCCGAGGACCCTTCCCAGTTCCGTGTGCTCACGGGCGCCCGCCCCACGGGCAACCTGCACATCGGTCACTACTTTGGAGCGCTTCGCAATTGGGTGGACATCCAACGCCGCGGGGTCGATACCTGGCTGCTGATCGCGGACTACCAGGTGATCACCGACCGCGATGAGACGGGCTCGATCCGCGATTCGGTCTACTCCCTTCTCACCGACTACCTGGCGATCGGCATGGATCCGGAGGCGACCACGATCTTCGCCCACTCCCAGGTGCCCGAGCTCAACGAGCTCCTCCTGCCCTTCCTTTCCCTCGTGACCGACGCCGAACTGCGCCGCAACCCCACCGTCAAGGCCGAGCTTGAGGCGACGGGCGGGCGACCCATGTCCGGCCTGCTGCTGACCTACCCGGTCCACCAGGCGGCCGACATCCTGTTCTGCAAGGCCAACCTGGTGCCGGTTGGCAAGGACCAGCTCCCCCACCTGGAGCAGGCGCGCGTGATCGCGGACCGATTCGAGGCCCGTTACGGCCACAAGGGCGAGTCCCGTGTGTTCCCGCGCCCGCAGGGCCTGCTGTCCGAGGCCGAGTCGGTGCTCGGGCTGGACGGGGCGAAGATGAGCAAGTCGCGCCACAACACGATCGAGCTGGGGATGAGCGCGGATGAGACGGCCAAGCTCATTAAGAAGGCCGTGACCGATTCGGAGCGCTTCATCACGTTTGATCCGGAGGGCCGCCCCGAAGTGTCCAACCTCCTGCTGTTGGCGGGCCTGGCCACCGGCCGCGACCCGCGCGAGATCGCTGAGGAGATCGGCAACGGCGGCGGCGGGACCCTGAAGAACGTCGTCACCGAGGCCCTCAACGAGCACTTGGCACCTCTGCGCGAACGCCGCGCCGAGCTTGCAAACGACCCGGCCTACCTCACCTCCGTGCTCGAGCGCGGAGTGGCCCGGGCCCGCGAGCAGGCGGCGCAGACACTCGCGGAAGTTCACGACGCGCTTGGCATGCGTTACTGACGTTTTCTTGCAACAATCCTGGACCAATTTGGAGACGCTTTTTTCGCGGGTATCCTTGGAGCGTTAGGTCTCGTGGACGTCCACGCTTCACTGAAGGGGTTTCATGACTCACGATAATTTGACCGCGACAATTGCGGGCCAGGTCCGTTCCGTCTCTGGCAAGAACGTCCTTTCCGCCACACTGCAGGAATACTGGCAGGGCACCGCGGCCGCCGTCGTCGACCACCTTGCCGACAACTGGCAAAAGACCGAGGAGCGCTACAACGCCTCGCGCATGCAGCACTACTTCTCGGCCGAGTTCCTCATGGGCCGGGCGCTGCTCAACAACCTCAACAACCTGGGGCTGGTCGAGGAAGCCGAACAGGCCCTGGGCGCGTTCGGCCAGAACCTGAGCGACGTCCTGGAGGAGGAGCACGACGCCGCGCTTGGTAACGGTGGCCTGGGCCGCCTAGCCGCGTGCTTCCTCGACTCGTCGGCCACCCAGAACCTGCCCGTGCGCGGGTATGGCATCCTGTACCGCTACGGCCTGTTTAAGCAATTCTTCGAGGACGGCAACCAGGGCGAAGAGCCCGATCCGTGGATGGAGGAGGGCTACCCCTTCGTCATCCGCCGTGAGGAGAACGTCAAGTTCATCAACTACGCCGACCTCAAGGTCCGCGCGATCCCCTACGACATGCCGATCACCGGATATGGCACCGACACCGTGGGCACGCTGCGCCTGTGGAAGGCCGAGCCGATGGCCGACTTCGACTACAACGCGTTTAACTCGCAGGATTTCACGGGCGCGATCGTGGAGCGCGAGCGGGTCAACGACATCTCGCGCGTGCTCTACCCCAACGATTCCTCCTTCGAGGGCAAGGTGCTGCGCGTGCGCCAGCAGTACTTCTTCTGCTCGGCCTCCCTCCAGCAGATCGTGGACAACGAGCTGGCCCAGCGTGGAACGCTGAAGGATTTCGCGACGTTCAACTCGATCCAGCTCAATGACACCCACCCGGTTCTCGCCATCCCCGAGCTCATGCGTATCCTCATGGATGACCACGATTTCGGGTGGGACGAGGCGTGGGAGATCGTGCGCGGCACGTTCGCCTACACGAACCACACGGTGCTGGCCGAGGCGCTGGAGACCTGGGAGGTGTCGATCTTCGACCGGCTCTTCCCGCGCATCCGCGAGATCATCTTCGAGATTGACCGCCGCTTCCGCGAGGAGATGGCAAAGGCCGGCTTCGACCAGGGCAAGATCGACTACATGGCACCCGTGTCTGGCAACCGCATCCGTATGGCGTGGATCGCCTGCTACGCGGCCTTCTCGATCAACGGCGTAGCCGCCCTCCACACGGAGATCATCAAGGCCGACACGCTCAAGGACTGGTACGACGTGTGGCCGGAGAAGTTCAACAACAAGACCAACGGCGTGACTCCGCGCCGCTGGCTTGACCAGTGCAACCCGCGCCTGTCCGCCCTGCTCACCGAGCTGCTGGGCAACGACGAGTGGGTACGCGACCTGGACCTGCTGAAGAACCTCGAGGGCTACCTCAACGACGCCGACGTGCTCGACCGCCTAAATGCGATCAAGCACGCCAACAAGGTGGACTTCGCCGCGTGGATCAAGCACCGCCAGGGCATCGAAGTGGACCCGGACGCTATCTTCGACACGCAGATCAAGCGCCTGCACGAGTACAAGCGCCAGCTACTCAACGCCTTCTACATCCTTGACCTGTACTTCCAGATCAAGGACGACCCGTCGATGGAGGTGCCCCCGCGCGTGTTCATCTTCGGCGCGAAGGCCGCCCCCGGTTACGTGCGTGCGAAGGCGATCATTAAGCTGATCAACACGATCGGCGAACTGGTCAATAACGACGACGACGTGGCCGGCCGCCTCAAGGTGGTCTTCGTGGAGAACTACAACGTTTCCCCCGCCGAGCACATCATCCCGGCCACCGACATCTCCGAGCAGATCTCCACCGCCGGCAAGGAGGCCTCGGGCACGGGCAACATGAAGTTCATGATGAACGGCGCGCTCACGCTGGGCACCATGGACGGTGCGAACGTGGAGATCGTGGACGCGGTGGGCAACGACAACGCCTACATCTTCGGCGCCACGGAGGACGAGCTGCCCGAGCTGCGCAAGACGTACGACCCGCGGCGCACGGCCGCCGAGGTCCCCGGCCTACAGCGTGTCATGGATGCGCTGGTGGACGGCACGCTCGACGACGGCGGCACGGGGCTGTTCCACGACCTGCACAATTCGCTGTTCGACGGCTGGGGCGGCGCGGACGAATACTACGTGCTGGGCGACTTCGCCTCCTACCGCGAGACCCGCGATAGGGTGGCGGCTGACTACTTCGCCGACCGTCGCCACTGGGCGGCGATGTGCCTGAAGAACATCATCGAGTCGGGCCGCTTCTCCTCTGATCGCACGATTCGGGATTACGCCCGCGAGGTGTGGAAGATCGAGCCACAGAAGATCTGACGTGTAAAAGCGATCTGATCCCACGGGGTGCCCGCGCGATTGCGCGGGCACCACTGCGTTTCTAGGCGCTACTTGAGGGCAACCCCGTAGAGCATGTCGCTCGCGGGAAGCGCCGGGCAGGCCTCGAGGACGTCGTCGTGGCCGCCCTCGGCTTCGAGAGCAGGCTGGAGGTCGGTGGGGAACCACTCCCGCCCCGAGCCGTCCTCGGCGAAGAAGTTCTGCACGTAGGATTCACGCGAGGGGCGCTTGGAGACGTCCGTCGCATAGCCGTAGCCCTCCAGGCACGGAATCATGTACTCGTTCCAGTAGTCGTAGACGAGCCCGACCTGCTCGGCTGACCAGTCGCGGGCGAGGGCCGGGTCGAAGGGAAACTGCATTTGGCACGTGTATCCCGCCAGCTGGAATGCCCGCTCTTGCAACTCGGGATACTTACCATAGGACAGGCCGCCCGTTTGAAGTGCTTTGGCGCTAAAGCCGGCGTCGGTCATACACTCGGCCATCTTCTTTTCTTGTTCTCGGAACGAATCGTAATAGGCGACGACGGGCACATCAGGCAGGCTCTCAAGCAGCTCGGGATCCGTGACGAATTGCCGTGCAACCTCTTTGCGGGTCTGATCCTTCTCGTCCTCGGTCAGCGAGGGGCGCGTAATGGTGACGGTTGGCTCCCACGCCTTGGGATCCCAGTCCCGCGACGGCCCCTCCGAGGTCCCCGTGCCCTCGGACGTCGGGGCGTCGGGCTGTTGTGCCTGGGGAACGGAACAACCCGCGAGCAAAACAGTCACAAGTACGGCACAGAAAGGCTTACGCATGAAAACCATCCTTCAAAGCAATCTGTTATCAACTATGGCAAATCAGACTGAATCTTGCCTTCCTACCAAGGCAGTAGTAGGTATCCTTGATCGAAGAATGCCCGACATTTAACCTGAAAGTACCTATTTCAGTGATGATAGAAGGGATAATCTCATGAAGAGATTTGGTAGAGTCGTTGCTGCGACCATGATGTCGGTAGCGCTCGTATTTGGCGCTACAATGCCTGCTTCGGCTGGTACAAAATCGGGGACTCATTCTTGCGCAACAATCGCAAGGAATGCTGTCAGAGGTGAGCAACAGCGTTTCGCTACTATGACTCTTAAACTCGGCGGTTCGACCGTTTACTCGAAGTACGGCGAGTATGTGGGATGGGGATACACCACATCTGGAGGGACCAAGACGTGGTCTGCAAGTTCGCCATGGCTACTCTGGTAAGGCACCTACGCTACGTGCGCGCCTAAGATCATCAACTAGTTGATTCTGAGTAGCGAACCAACACCGCAAGTTCAGGCCTCCCGCTTGATCCAGAACGCTGCGCATGTAAGGGAACCCGTATGAAAGGTTTTCGTGCTCTCGCGACACTCCTCGGCGCCGTCGTCGTGCTCGCCGGCGTCTTCTGGGCGGGGTACACCGTCGCGTCCCCGAGCTCCGCACCTACCAAGGACGCCGCGCCCACCACGGTCGAGGCCACGTCGGGAACGATCGAGCACAAGATCGTCCTCACGGCGAGCGTGAGCAGGCAGGCGCTCCCCCTGACGGTCAACGCGCTGGAGGGCTACGTCCTCAAGGTCACGGACGCCTCCACTGCCTCACAGGGCGACATTCTCTACCAGGTCGACGCCCGGCCCGTCTTCGCCGTCGTCGGCTCTACCCCATTCTGGCGCGACCTCGCGCCCGGCGACTCGGGCGACGACGTCGCCCAGCTCAACCAGATGCTGGTCGACACCGGTTTCCTCGCCGAACCTGGGCAGAAGTTCACCGCGGCCACGCGGGCGGCGATGAAGGCCCTGCTCGCCGAGCATGGCGCCGGCTTCGACGACGTGGTGCCGATCGGCCAGCTCATCGCCATCCCCTCCGAGGCGACCCCGGTCATGATCGATAGGTCGATCCTCTATCCGGGCGCCCGGTTATCCGGCGGGGAGCGGGCGATCTCTATCCTGGACCGCGATCCGAGCTTCGCTATGATCGTCACCCCCACCCAGGCGGGAATGATCCCACCCGGAACGACGGTGCGCGTCCACCACGGTGAGCTGACGTGGGACGGGGTGGTCGGCCAGTCCAGCACCACCGACGAGGGCATCTCGCTCGAGTTGCTCGGCGCCGACGGCGGGCTCGTCTGCGGCGAGGAATGCGACGCCCTCCCGCCCACCGCCACGGCCTCGCTGCTGACCGACGTCGTCCTCGTCCCTCCTGCCACGGGCGTGACCGTCCCGGTGGCCGCGATCAGCACCCACGCCGACGGCACCACCAGCGTGACCCGCGTGGCGGGAGATGCGCAGGAGAGCGTGAACGTCACGGTCGTGGGCGTCTCGGGCGGCCTCGCGGTTGTCGAGGGAGTGGAGGAAGGCGACACGCTCCTGTTGTCGGGGCCGCAGGAGGAGGAGTCGTGACCGGGATCCTCACCGTCACGGACCTCACCTTTCGCTACAAGGCCTCCCTGCCCGAGCTCTTCGACGGCCTGACCCACGACTTCGAGGCCGGCGTGACGGCGGTGACCGGCCCGTCCGGCCGCGGGAAGTCCACGCTCCTCTACATCCTGGGCATGTTGTTGCGCCCGACGTCGGGCACGATCCGGCTACGCGGGAGGAACCTCACCACGCTCAAGGACCACGAGATCTCCTCCGTGCGGGCACGCGAGTTCGGCTTCGTCTTTCAAGATTCCGAGCTCGACCCGGCACGCCCGATGATCGACTCGGTGATCGAGCCCGGGCTGTATGCGGGCGCGCGCCGGGCCGACCTCCTCGAGCGCGCCCGCCGCCTCCTAGCGGAGGTCGGCCTGGAGGAACGGGCCACCCACCGCCCGGCCCAGATCTCGGGCGGCCAGGCGCAACGAGTGGCGCTGTGCCGGGCGCTGGTCAACGACCCGGCCGTCGTGCTCGCCGACGAGCCGACAGGCAATCTCGACCCCGCAAATTCCGCGATCGTCCTCGACGCGCTCGGCGACATGGCGGCGTCCGGGCGCGCCGTCGTCATCGCCACGCACGACCCGGTGGTGCTGGAACGCGCGGACAGGGTGCTCGCCCTATGAACATCGCCGAACTCCTCGCCGAATCCTGGCGCGCCTTCCGCTCCTCTCCCGTGGCGGCCCTCCTCATCGCCTTCCTGACCGCCGGCATGGGCGCCATTACAATGGCGAGCGCGGGCTCGAACGCCGCCACCTACGATTCCATCAGCGAGTCGCTCAACGCCCCCGAGGCGCGCACGTTCAAGCTCACCGACGGCGAGCAGCAGGTGATCGGGATGCCGATCGTGGACTCGGTGCGCTCGCTGTCCTCGGTCGAACGCGCGCTGGCCATGACCACCCCGCAGGACATCGTAGCCGGCAACCTCGGCCAGGACTCGACGCCCGTGCCACTGTCCCACATCGCCGGCGACGTCGACGGCGCGCTCACACTCACCTCGGGCCGGATGCCCGACCCCCACGAGGTCGTCATCGGCCCCGGGGCGCTCGACGCGCTCCGGCTTGTCGACGGGGTGGGCTACGTGGAGTCCCCCGCCGGGGAGCAGTGGGCGGTGGTCGGCACTTTCGCGGCGCGACCCCCGTTCACCGACCTCAACTCCTACGCCATCTCTACCGAGGAGGCCGGCGCCTACGCACGCCTGCACGTGGTGGCACGCAGCCTCGAGGTGCTCTCGGGCATGGAGCGGGACGTCTCCGACGTCGTCGGCGAATTCCCAGGGATCGAGATCGCCAAGCAGTCGGCGGCGGCGTCGGCAGCCGAATCGCTCAAGGTTATGGGGATCCTGCGTAGCTCGGGCACTGCAAACGTGGCGCAGACGATGGGAGCCGGGCTGCTTATCGTGTTTGGCGTCGTGTTCGCCGACGTCCTCCTCCACGCCCGCGATCTTGGACGACGCCGCACGCTCGGCATCACCCGCTCTCAGCTCGTAGCCTTCGTCCAGTTGCGCGTGGCCTACTCCGCGTTACTGGGCGCCGCGGCCGGCGTGCTGGGCGCGCACATCGTGCTCGCAACCCGCGGCGTGGCCGTGCCCTGGACGTTTGCGCTGGCAACCTTCATCCTGACGGTCACTGCGGCGGTGTTCGCGGCGTTCACGCCCGGCGTTGTTGCCGCCTACCGCGATCCCGTCACCGTGATGCGCACGCACATGTAGCATTTCGATACCGGCTGATTGCGGCAGTAAAGTTGCGGCCTTTGGCATAGGATGAAAAACGTGACTAGCAACGATTTCACCCAGCCCGCTGTTCCTGCTTCTGCCGCTGAAGCCGCCACGAAGGCGCCTGCTGGCAAGGCTCCTGCCGTTGCAAAGGCGCCGGCGAAGAAGCCCGCAGCGCGCAAGCCGCGCGCCACCACGCGCCGCACCACCAAGGCCACAAAGGCCGCCGAGGCGCCCACGCTGGGCCGCATCCCGATCGTCGACGTCCAGCCGAGCCTGCAGAACGGCGCGTGGCCGGCGAAGGGCACGCAGGGCGAGGCATTCCCCGTCACCGCCACGGTGTTCCGCGAGGGCCACGACCAGTTTGGCGCTGCCGCCGTGCTCGTGGATCCGGAGGGGCGCGAGGTGCAGGAGTCGATCATGTACGACTCCCACCCGGGGCTCAACATTTACAAGGGCTGGCTCACCCCCACCCACCCGGGCACGTGGGAGTTTTTCGTGCGCGCGTGGTCTGACCCGGTTGCCACGTGGTACCACGACGCCGACATCAAGCTCAACGCCGGTCAGGACACGGAGCTGGTATTCCTCGAGGGCGCGCGTGTGCTCACCCGCGCGATGGAGAAGATGCCCGCGCGTAGCGAGGAGCGCAAGATCCTGCGCGATGCAATCTCGGTGATGAAGCGTGACCGGGTGGCGATCAACCTGCGCTTCGCCGCGGCCACCTCGGAGGACGTGCGCCGGGCGCTCGCCGCCTACCCGTTGCGTGACCTGGTCACGGAATCGGCGCGGCTGAAGGTGAACGTGGACCGCGAGCGCGCGCTCGTGGGCTCGTGGTACGAGTTCTTCCCGCGCTCGGCGGGCTGCTACTACGACGCGGCGGCTGAGAAGTGGGTGTCGGGCACGCTGAAGACCGCCGCTGAGGCGCTGGATCGTATCGCGGCGATGGGCTTCGACGTCGTCTACCTCACCCCGATCCACCCGATCGGTGAAACGAACAAGAAGGGGCGCAACAACTCCCTCGATTCCATCCCGGAGGATCCGGGCTCGCCGTACGCGATCGGTTCTGCCGACGGCGGCCATGACGCGATCCACCCGGACCTGGGCACGTTCGAGGACTTCGACGCGTTTGTGGCACGCGCCCGGGAGCTGGGCATGGAGGTGGCGCTCGACATCGCGCTCCAGTGCTCCCCCGATCACCCGTGGTTGAAGGAACACCCGGAGTGGTTCACCACGCGCGTGGATGGCACGATCGCCTACGCGGAGAACCCGCCGAAGAAGTACCAGGATATCTACCCGCTGAACTTCGATAACGACCCGGAGGGGATCTACCAGGAGATCAAGCGGATCCTGAAGCTGTGGGTCTCCCACGGGGTGACGCTCTTCCGCGTAGATAATCCGCACACGAAGCCGGTCATGTTCTGGAAGCGCCTGCTGGAGGAGTTCCGGGCGGAGCATCCGGAGGTCATCTTCCTGGCCGAGGCGTTCACGAAGCCGCCGATGCTGCAGACCCTGGGCGCGGTGGGCTTCCACCAGTCCTACAACTACTTCGCGTGGCGGAATGAGAAGAAGGAGATCGAGGACTACCTGTGGGAGCTCTCGGCGGAGTCGGATTCGCGGGTGCGTCCGGCGTTTTGGCCGACGACGCACGACATCCTCACCCCGTACATGCAGCGCGGCGGCGTGCCGGCTTTCAAGATCCGGGCCATCCTCGCCGCTACCGGCTCGCCAACCTGGGGCATCTACTCGGGATACGAGCTGGCGGAGAACGTGGCGCGCCCGGGTGCGGAGGAGCAGATCGATAATGAGAAGTACGAATACAAAAGCCGGGACTGGTCCTCGGCTGAGGCGTTTGGTATCTCGGACCTGCTGACCAAGTTGAACGACGTGCGTAGCCGCCACCTGGCGCTGCGCCGCCTGCGCAACGTGCGGATCAACCCCACGAATAATGACAACATTTTGTGCTTCAGCAAGGTCTCCCGCCCGGAGGAGTCGGCGGATGGCTCGGTGGACATGGTGATCGTAGTGCTCAATCTCAACCCATTCGAGACCCACTCGGCCACTATTGACCTCGACCTGTCAGTCTTTGGCACGTCGGCCCGCTGGGACGGCTCACCGGCGATCGAGGTCTATGACGAGCTGACGGGCGCCTCCTTCCGCTGGAACGACCGCCCGTACGTGAACCTCGACCCGAACGGGACGGTCGCACATATCCTCTCTGTCAAGGTTCTCTAACCGAAAGGTGGCTTAGTGGCCAACGCGCACTTCGACTCTGGTCATTTCCCCGGGCTGTCCGACGATCCGGACTGGTTCAAGACGGCGGTCTTCTACGAGGTCCTGCTTCGTGCGTTCGGGGATTCGACGGGGAAGGGGTCCGGTGACCTCCGCGGCCTCATCGAGCACCTGGACTACCTGCAGTGGCTGGGCGTGGATTGCCTGTGGATCCCTCCCTTCTACCCCTCACCCATGCGCGACGGCGGGTACGACGTCTCGAACTTCACGGCGATTGCGCCCGAGTACGGCACGATCGAGGAGTTTGGCGAGCTGATCGAGGAGGCCCACCGGCGCGGGATCCGCATCATCATTGACCTGGTGGTCAACCACACCTCGGATCAGCACCCGTGGTTCCAGTCCTCGCGCTCGAATCCGGATGGCCCGTTCGGCGACTTCTACGTGTGGAGCGACGACGACACGGCCTATTCGGACGCCCGCATCATTTTCATTGACACGGAGGCGAGCAACTGGACGTTCGATCCGGTACGCCGCCAGTATTTCTGGCATCGCTTCTTCTCCCACCAGCCGGACCTCAACTACGAAAACCCGCAGGTGCGTGAGGCGATTAAGGACGTGGTGCGCTTCTGGGCCCGGCTTGGGATTGACGGTTTCCGGCTCGACGCCGTGCCCTACCTGTTTGAGGAGGAGGGCACGAACGGGGAGAACCTGCCGCGCACGCACGCCTACCTGGCGGAGTTACGCGCCATGCTGGATGAGGAGTTCCCAGGCAAGATCATGTTGGCTGAGGCCAACCAGTGGCCGGAGGACGTGGTGGAGTACTTCGGGGATGAAGAGACTCCGGAGTGCCACATGTGTTTCCACTTCCCCGTCATGCCGCGCATCTACTACGCGTTACGCGACCAGCGGGCCACCGCGATTCGTGACATCTTGAATGCCAGCCCCGCGATCCCGGCGGGCTCCCAGTGGGGTACGTTCTTGCGCAACCATGACGAGCTGACGCTCGAGATGGTCTCCACCGAGGAGCGGGCCAAGATGTATGGCTGGTATGCGGAGGACCCGCGGATGCGGGCGAACGTGGGCATCCGGCGTCGTCTGGCGCCTCTGCTCGGCAACTCGCGCGCGGAGATCGAGCTGGCCAACGCACTCTTGCTCTCGCTGCCCGGTTCGCCGTGCTTGTACTACGGGGATGAGATCGGGATGGGCGACAACATTTGGTTGCCGGACCGTGATTCGGTGCGCACGCCCATGCAGTGGACCCCGGACCGCAACGCGGGCTTCTCCACCGCCGACCCGGGCAAGCTCTACCTGCCCACAATCCAGTCGCTCGTCTACCACTATCAGGCGATCAACGTGGAAGCGCAGCTGGCCCAGCCGGCGTCGTTGTTGCACTGGATGCGAGGGGCGTTGCAGGTGCGCCGCCGCTACCCGGTGCTCGGCAACGGCGACTTCGAGCTGCGCGAGTCGGGCAACGAGGCGGTGCTATCCTTCACCCGCGCGAACTCCGAGCAGGCGATGCTGTGCGTAATGAACATGGCCAACACGGCGCGCGCCGCGGTGGTCGAGGTGCCGCAGTACGCGGGGTGGAACGTGCGCGACGTGTTTGGCGGCGCCGGCTTCCCCGCGATCGGTGAGGACGGCCGCTACCCGATGACCCTCGGCTCGCGCGACTTCTTCTGGTTCGAGCTGACCCCGCCCGGGGAGGGCGAGTCGGCGCCCGTGGAGGGTGATAGCGCGTGATCGGCACGATCGAAGCCACGCTCGGCGCCGTGACGCCCGAGGCGCTCGCCGGCGTGACGCGGGAGTGGATGACGAGCGCTCGGTGGTTCACCGGCAACCCGGGAGATGAGCTCGAGTTCGGCCCGAGCGCCCTGCTCGCCGACGGCGCAGCCCGCACGGAGATCTTCCTGGTCCGCTCCGGAGAGCTGATGTTCTCGGTGCCGCTGACGTTCCGGGAGCGCACCGGGGCGGTCGACGTCTTTGATGCCACCGACGACGCCGATGGCCAGGCCGCCCTGCTCGGCGCGGTTTACACCGGAGCACTGTCCGGGGATGGCCTGACCCTCGAGGCCCACCCGATCCGGCCCGCCGCGCCCGTGGCGAGCGCGGCCAAGCTGACCTCGGAGCAGTCGAACACGTCGATCATCTACCGCTTCGCCGAGCTGGATGAGACGGGCTCGGCCGGGATTATCCTCAAGGTCTTCCGCGTGCTGTCGGACGGGGCGAACCCCGACGTCGAGCTGCAAACCGCGCTGGACGCCGCCGGCTCGCGCGCGGTGCCCCGCCAGTACGGATCGGTGACCGGGGCGTGGGGCGCGGCGAGCACCGACATGCTCGTGGCCCAAGAGTTCCTCGCGGGGGCAACCGACGCGTGGCAGGTGCTGCGGGGACAACTGGAGACGACGGCGTCGTTCGCGCAATGCGGCGAAATCGTGGCGCTGGGCAAGCTCACGCGCGACATTCACCGCCAGCTCGCCGAGGCCTTCCCCACGGTGGAAGCGACGCCGGCGATGCGGGCCGAGATCGTGGACCAGTGGCGCAAGCGCGCCCGGACGGCCCTTGCCCAGGTGCCCGCGCTTGCCGACTACCGCGACCGGATCGAGGCCGTGTTCGCCGGGGCGCTCGAGGAGCACTGGCCCCCGTTGCAGCGCATCCACGGCGACTACCACCTGGGCCAGGTGTTGAACGCCCCGGGGCGGGGCTGGGTGGCGCTGGACTTCGAGGGCGAGCCGCTGCGCCCGCTTGCCGAACGCGTGCACCCGGACCTGGCCCTGCGCGATGTGGCCGGCATCCTGCGCTCGTTCGACTACGCCGGGGGCTCGGCCGAACTCGCCGGCGGGAACCGGGCCGAACTGGAGGCGTGGACGCGGAGCGCGCGGGAGGCGTTCATGGCCGGATACGGGCAGATCGAGACCTCCGAACAACGCCTGCTCGACGCCCTAACCTTGGACAAAGCCCTGTATGAGGTGAGCTATGAGGTGGCGAGCCGACCCACCTGGTTGGAGATTCCCGTGCGCGGAGTACTTCGCCTGATCGGCGCCCAGGACAACTAATCCGACGTAGAATATTGCCATTAGCCAGCACGATGAAGGAAGCCTGACATGACTGAACCCGTACCGATGTCTGTCTCCCATGACGTTCTTGACGCCGTCTCAAATGGAATTCACCATTCGCCGCATGACGTCCTTGGGCCGCACACCAACGGTGAAACCGTCACGATCCGCGTGAGTCGCCAGCTGGCAGACTCGGTGACGATCGTGACCCCCGACGCCGAATACCCCGCCGCCCACGAATGGAACGGCGTATGGGTGGTGGCGATCCCGGGCGGGGAGGTTCCCACCTACCAGGTGCGCGCCACCTACGGCGACTTTGAGGCCACCACCGATGACGGCTACCGTTTCCTTCCCACCATCGGTGAGGTGGACCGCTACCTGTTCTCCGAGGGCCGCCACGAGCAGCTGTGGAAGGTGCTCGGCGCTCACGTGCAGACCTATGACACGCCGATGGGCCCGGTGCACGGCACCAGCTTCTCGGTGTGGGCACCCAACGCGCGCGTCGTGCGCGTGATTGGCGACTTCAACTCGTGGAGCGGCGTGTCTGCCGCGATGCGCACCATGGGCACCTCCGGCATCTGGGAGCTCTTCATCCCCGGTGCCGAGGACGGCCAGCGCTATAAGTTCGAGATCCAGTACGCCGACGGCAGCTGGCACCAGAAGGCTGACCCGATGGCTCGGCGTACGGAAATCCCGCCGTCGACGGCCTCGATTATCACCGAGTCCCACTTCGAGTGGGATGACGAGGAGTGGATGGAAGGGCGCGCGAAGACGGATCCGCACGCCGGCCCGGTGTCGGTCTACGAACTGCACCTGGGCTCCTGGCGCCACGGCCTGTCCTACCGCGACGCCGCCGAACAGCTCATCGGCCACCTGAAGTACACGGGATTCACCCACGTGGAGTTCATGCCACTGGCCGAGCACCCGTTCGGGCCGTCGTGGGGATACCAGGTCACCTCCTACTACGCCCCCACCGCGCGCTACGGCCATCCGGACGAGCTGCGCTACCTCATCTCCGAGCTACACAAGGCCGGCATCGGCGTCATCATGGACTGGGTGCCCGCCCACTTCCCCAAGGACGAGTGGGCGCTCGCCCGCTTCGACGGCACGCCGCTGTACGAGGACCCGAACCCGCTGCGCGGCGAGCAGCCGGACTGGGGCACCTACGTGTTCAACTTCGGCCGGCGCGAGGTGCGCAACTTCCTCGTGGCCAACGCGCTGTTCTGGCTGGAGGAGTTCCACGTGGACGGGCTGCGCGTGGACGCCGTCGCCTCCATGCTCTACCTCGACTACTCGCGCCAGGATGGCCAGTGGCAGCCCAACGTGTACGGCGGGCGGGAAAACCTCGAGGCGATCTCCTTCATCCAGGAAGCCAACGCCACCGCCTACCGTACGCACCCGGGCATCATGATGATCGCCGAGGAATCGACGTCGTGGGGCGGAGTCACCGGCATGACAGATCAGGGCGGCCTCGGGTACGGCCTGAAGTGGAACATGGGGTGGATGAACGACACCCTGCACTACATGGAAGAAAAGCCGATCAACCGCAAGTGGCACCACGGGGAGCTCACGTTCTCGCTGGTCTACGCGTTCTCCGAGCAGTTCCTGTTGCCGCTCTCGCATGACGAGGTGGTCCACGGCAAGGGTTCCCTGTACGGCAAGATGCCCGGCGACCACTGGCAGAAGCTGGCCGGCGTGCGCCTGTTGCTCGGCTACCAGTGGTCCCACCCGGGCAAGAAGTTGCTGTTCATGGGCCAGGAGTTCGCCCAGATCGATGAGTGGAACTCGGGCAAGAGCCTCGACTGGTGGCTCACCGACAACCCGGGCCATGACGGGGTGATGGCCTGCGTCAAGCGCCTCAACGAAATCTACCGCGAGCACCCCGCCCTGTGGAGCGACGACTTCACCAACCACGGATTTGAGTGGATCGAAGTCAACGACTCGGACCACAACGTGCTGGCCTACCTGCGCAAGTCCAAGGACGAGGACGACTTCGTGGTGGCGGTGTGCAACTTCTCCGGAGTCCCGCACAACGACTACCGCATCGGGCTGCCGTTCGAAGGCGTGTGGGAGGAGATTCTCAACACCGACGCGGTCGAGTACGGCGGCTCGGGCGTGGGCAACCTCGGCCAGGTAGAGACCGAGCCGGTGGAGCACGCGGGCCGCGCCCACTCGGCGATCGTGCAGCTGCCGCCCTACGGCGTGGTGTACCTGACGCCGAAGCGGGCGTAGCGGCTGGCCGGAAGCCGGCGATTTCACAACACTGGACGGTTTCGGGGCTATCTTCGTATGCGAGGAGATAGCCCCGAAACCGTCCAAACTTTTTGATCGGTCCCTTGGCGGTGTGATGGTCGAGCGACAACGGTGTGGATCTGCTGGGCCGACAGTTTCACATGTACTGTCATGTGAACCGATTTGGCACCGCTGGTTCGCTAAGTGAAATAATCGTATATATGTGGACAAAGACTGATGTTTCCCGACGTAATTATAAGGTTGCCGCGCTCGTTGGCCTGATCGGCGGAATCGTCTCCGCGATTGTGAAGTTCGGCTGGGAGGTCCCCCTCCCGCCGCGCACCCCCGAGCGCAACGCGACCAACCCGCCGCAGGCATTCCTGGAGCTGCTCGGCTTCTCCGACCAGACCACGCACGCCTCCTACACCTTCAATGGCAACGAAGGCCTGCCGTGGGTGTCCTTCCTCATCCACTTCGGCTTCGCCATCTTCTTCGCGGTGCTCTACTGCCTGATCGCCGAGGTCTACCCGGGCATCAAGCTGTGGCAGGGCGTCGCCTTCGGCGTGTTCCTGTGGTTCGTTTTCCACGCGGTGCTCATGCCGGCCATGGGTGTGGTCCCGGCACCGTGGAACCAGCCGTGGGAGGAGCACCTGTCAGAGATCCCCGGGCACGCGATCTGGATGTGGGTGATTGAGATCATCCGGCGCGACCTGCGCAACCGCATCACCGGTCAGCCTGACCCGGAGGTCGCGCTCGCCACGCGCTAATCATCACCGGGCTGGGTCAGCCCAAACTTCAACGGGCTTCAGCCCAAGCAACGACCAGTGGGCCGCTCAGCCGAGCGGCCCACTGTATTTACCATTTGCTTCCCAGTCGCCCACTGGCAAAGGTTAAACGGGTTGTTGATCGATCGAAAGGTAGCCGAACACAGTGCGACAACAGGCCGCCGCCAATTAAGCTTCGCCCAAGCCCGAGTCCAGATACACCACTCTTAAGGACGCAACCGGGGCGCAACCCGATTACATCCATACTCTGTTGGAGAGGGTCAGATCAATCCGTTCCGCGAATGGGTAGCGTTCACTCATTATCAGATGCAATCTTTATCACACCTACAGGAAGGAGGTGAAGACGATGCTACTCGCGCTCTTACGAAAGCTGGGATTCGGCACATTTACTCCGATGGACGATAAGTGCCCGTAGCGTAGTCGAATGGTACCCGGCCTGCTCTAGGTCGACTGTCTGTTAGCCAGCAAAGCTGACTAACAGACACAATAGTGTTTTGGAGGATGCATAGTACGGTTTCAGAGGGAGAAAACACTCGTACGTCTCGTGCAGTTCGGGCGTTTTCTTCCTGCCAAGATCATTGGTGACTCCTAACGGGACCGTAACTAGATTCGGTGCAGTTGCCCTGAGGCTACTTGTGACTATGGGAAAGTCTAAGAAGCCCAGAGTTTTAACTGTGGCCTATATGCCTGGGTTTGCTTGCAACTTATCCTGCGATTATTGCTATCAAAGGACTGACATATCTCATTCTCGACGTAAACCAATCCTTGGGAAACGGTCCGTATCGAACGAACAGATTTCGAGGTTCATTCACCAATTTGCTACGACAAAGAAAAAGCAAAGCATCCACCTTTCCTTGCTTGGAGGGGAGCCACTCCTTTATCTCGATCACTTTGACCGTTGTTGATTCAACCCCGTTTTACACCCCGCACACCTATGACCAAAGATTCATCAGCGAGTATGTGAGGCTTGCACGAAGCGTAGTTGCCGCTGGCTTTAGCTTGACTCTCCCTGGGCACTCTGGATTGTGCAGAACCTGTGGCACCCCGTTTGACCCAGAGGGTATTGTCGTTACCTCTCATGGGCAGCTCTACAGTTGCTGGGACAGTGCTGGTCAGGCAGGTATGTCCATAGGTGATGTGATTTCCGGATTCGATACATCAAAGGAACAAAGCTGGGTTCAATGTGGGTACTCCGGCAAAGAGTCCGACCTCCACCAGAGATTAGCATTGGAAATTGTCAAGATTCTCGCTGAGGGGTGAATCCGTGGAGACGTACAAGAACACCCCGCACTGGCTTTGGGCCTTCCGATTCGGATTGCGCTCTACTCCACTTAGCGCTGTCGCATCGATCTTGTTTCTCATTGTTGCTGCTTTAATCCCCGCCGCCACCGTTGTGCTGATCAAGTTGCTATCCAGCGCGATGGGTTCGGAGCAGAGAGCCGTCAGGCTCATCATCCTAGTTGCCGTCGTTTTCGGCGCAGGGAACGCCTGGCAACAAGTCTCCAACGCAATCTCGCGCGTGAATGCGATGAGGATCAACCTTTCTTCTGCCTCCTTATTCCAGGATCGGCTATCTCAGGCTTCGGCTCGGGAGTTTAACGACGAAGGGTTCATGAAGGAGTTGAGAGCGGCGCGGCAGTGTGTTGCCGAGGGACATGTCTCTTCGCAGTTCCAGGCAACGGTCAATATCGCGTGCGCGACGCTGACCGCGTTCACATTGTCGCTCTCTTTGTGGGAAATCAGCACGGCAGCCGCACTGATCAGCCTCCTTGCACCCATTCCCACCACGCTTGCATATGCCTGGTACGGGAAACAGGAATCCCACCTCTGGCCACAGGCAACAGAAGAGATTCGCCGATCCACGTATCTTCAGGACCAGATCTCATACCAGCGTACGGCGGTCGAAATATCGACCCTACGGGCGACGAATGTTTTCGCCGAGCTAGCTGCGCATCACCGATGCGCGCATATGGCGATCAGACAACGACTAGAGTGGCTGTCAATCGCGAGTGAGTCGCTGGCCGGGCTCGTGACAACTGGCTTGTTTGCAATCGCGCTTCTCACGCTCTACAGGGACTCCGGTAACAACATCGGCGCATTGTTCGCCGGAACCGCCGGCGTGATGGCAGGGATCAGCGCAATGATGGGCATCGGGTACCAGATCGGGGAGCTTGTCACATCGCTGCCGGCGAACAAGCATCTCCGTTCGTTTGCTGACAGACCTACCGAGCAATCAAGTCCTTTGGACGTTCGAAACGCCGAGGCTCTCATCGCCTCCGATGTGACGGTCAACTACGGCACGCTACGCGCCGTTGATCATGTGTCCCTCGAAGCTCCTTCCGGCAAGCTCACCGCAATAGTGGGCGAGAACGGGAGCGGGAAGACATCGCTTCTCAAGGCCTTGATGAACACACAGCGTGACGCATCAGGGGGCGTATTGATCGGCGACCGCACCATCAACGTGGGAGAAGACGAACATATTTCCTTTTATGTGTCCGCTGTTCTGCAGGATTATGGGCGTTACGAAATCTCGGTGCGTCGGTTTCTGATGTTGGGAAGCAGGCAGCGCGCGGCCGATTCCCAGCTGTGGGACGCCTTAGAGTTTGCAAGCATCGCACCTATTTTCCGGGACTCCCCGAACGGACTTGACACCCCCTGGGAAGCCAGTGGGGCGGAATCGAGCTGTCGGGGGGGGTCAATGGCAGCGGCTTGCCATCGCCCGCGCGATGGTCATGGACGAATACGTGTGGATCCTAGACGAACCGACGAGCACCATCGATGCCGCCGGCGAAGAAGAACTGTTCTCGAAGTTCGCAGCTCTCGCCAAGGACAGGATCTTTATCCTCAGTTCCCATCGGCTCTCAACCTTGAAATGGGCGGACACCATCTACCTCCTCGACGCTGGCAGGATCCTCGAATCTGGAAGTTTTGATGAACTGATGTCTCCGGGAACTGCCTTCCGGAAAATGTTTGAGGCACAGATCATGGAGGCTGAGGATCGTGGGCGGTATTCTCCCAACGATTCCTCGACTCTCTAGGGCCGATCGAAATGTGAGACATTTCAGGGTCCCCTTTGGACAGCGGGAACGATTCGGGTTAAGTTATTGCCATGAAGATTTACGCGCATGCTCACGCCCAGTCGGTCATGACTGCTGGTGTCGTTGCGCGAATGTACGTGTGCTAGGTTCCTGCGCACGTTGGGCGCGCAGGCGCTCGTAGCACTTTTCTAAAACAAGCCGCCTCGCCGATCGAGGCCGTTTGAGCCCACATCCTACGTTTTTCCAGGATGATCATGGCTACCTGTACCTCTGCTACCCCTGTACTCTCTGCTGTTCCGACGCCGGCCGCGCGGGCCACCGACCCAACGGTGACAAGCCCGGCCGCGAACCCGCCAGAACCCACCGCCAATCCGGCGTCCTTCGGCTGGCTCCCCGCCCGCGGCAGCGACCAGCTCCCCTCCCACATCACCACGTCGTTCGAGGTGATGCCGCCGCGCAACCCGCAGACCGCCCCGAAGTTCTGGACCACGGTCAAGCAGCTGGTGGACGCCCGGCCAAACTTCATCTCGGTCACCTACGGCGCGGCGGGCCAGGATCGGCGCGGGGCCCGGGCGGTCACGGAGATCCTCGCCCGGCACGTGCCCACTCCCCCGATCGCGCACCTGACCTGCGTGGGCACGTCGATCGAGGAGATCACGCAGATCGTCACGGACTACCTAGATTCTGGCGTGCGCACGTTCCTCGCCCTGCGCGGCGACCCGCCTCTTGGCAAGCCGGGTTGGACTCCGGCCGATGACGCCTTGGTCCGGGCCACCGACCTCATCCGTCTCATCCGCGAGGTCGACTACAAGCGCAACGCCCGCTCCGCCCCGCTCGCCCTGCAAAGCGCGCTCCAGCCAATCCGCATCGCGGTGGCCACCTTCCCCGCCGGCAACCCGGCGGCGGGCACGAGCCCGGAGACCGAGGTCGAGCGCCTGGTCCATAAGCAGGTAGCCGGCGCCGACTTCGCCATCTCCCAGTTCTCCTGGCACGCCGCCGAGTTCACCCGCTTCGTGGAGCTGGCCCGCGCGGCTGGCGTCACCATCCCGATCGTGCCGGGGATCCTCCCGCCGGTCGAGACCCGGCGCGTGCTTCGCACCCAGGAGCTCACTGGCGTGGTGGCCTCCCCCGAGATCCTCGAGGCCCTCGCCACCGCCGCCACACCCGAGGAGGAAGAGCGGATCGGCGTCCGGATCGCGGCCGACCTCGCCCTCGAGCTGCTCGACGGTGGCGCCCCCGGCGTCCACCTCTACACCTTCAACAAGGCCGTCCCCGCGCTCGCGGTCATGGACCTGGTCGCCAAGGAGCATCATGCCTAGACGAATGCCCTGCTGGGATCCGCTTGCGGGCCGGCTCCCAGGTTTTCATTCCGCACCCGACCACACTGACCATTAAGACACGAAGGACTTTTCATGACTCTGCCCTCGACCATCCTCGGCTATCCCCGCATCGGCGCCAACCGCGAGCTCAAGCGGGCCCTCGAATCCTTTTGGGCCGCGAAGACCACCCGCGAGGAGTTCCTCGATGCGACCCGCAGCCTGCGCCTGGCCAACTATGCCCGCCTCACCGAGCTAGGCCTGACCGAGCCGGCCGCGATCCCAGACACCCACACCTACTACGATCAGGTGCTCGACGCCGCCTTCCTCGCCGGCATTATTCCCGCTCGCTTCGCAGACCTCGACGGCCTGGACGCCTACTTCGCCGCAGCCCGCGGCGACGCCTCCCACCCGGCAAACGAGATGACGAAGTGGTTCGACACGAACTACCACTACATCGTCCCCGAAATCGACTCGACCACCGCTGTGGCATACACCGACCGCCAGGTCGTGGCCCGCTACACCGAGGCCGCGGAGGCGGGGTACACGGTGCGGCCGGTCGTCGTCGGACCGGTCACGCTCCTGGCGCTGGCGAAGGGCACTGAGCGCGAGCCGGACTTTGACCCGCTTACGCGTATCGACGACGTCGCCGTCGCTTACGCCGCCCTCCTCGCCGAGCTTCAGGGCGCCGGAGCGCCGTGGGTGCAGTTCGACGAGCCGACGTTGGCCACCGATAATCTGCCCGCCAGCAGGGCCCGCCTCACCGAGATCGCCGCCCGCGTTTACTCACAGCTCGCATCTCTCGAGTCCCGCCCGCAGATCTTCCTCGCGGTCCCCTACGGCGACTCCTCGGCCTCCTTCGAGGCCCTGGCCGCGACGGGCGTGGAGGCGATAGGCGTCGATCTTGACCGCGGCTCCCTGCCCGAGGGCGCGCGGGCGGAGGGCGTGACGCTCGCGGCCGGCGTCGTGGACGGGCGCAACATTTGGCGCACGGACCTGCGCGAGGCAGCCGACAAACTCGAGCGGGCGCGAGCCACGGGCGCGAGGGTTGTGGCGTCCACGACGACGTCGTTGCAGCACGTCCCCCATACGCTCGAGGGCGAGGTGTGGGACGAGCCGCTGAATGCCAACCTGCACGCCTGGCTGGCGTTCGCGGATGAGAAGGTAGCGGAGATCGTCACGCTCGACCGGGGCCTGCGCGAGGGCTGGGACGCGATCGACGCCGACATCGCCGCTTCGACCGCCGCGTTCGAGCAGCGCGCGAGTGCCGACGGCGTCACGGTGGCTAGCGTCCGCGAGCGCACCGCCGCCCTGCGCCCCGAGGACCGCCGCCGCGGGGACGCCGTCCTGCGCCGTTCCCTCCAGCGCGCCCGCCTCGATCTGCCACTCCTGCCGACCACGACGATCGGTTCGTTCCCCCAGCGCAGCGAGCTGCGGGTGGCGCGGGCGAAGCGGCGCTCGGGCGAGCTGGACGAGGCCGGCTACCGCGAGGTGCTGAAGAACGAGATCCGGCACGTCATTGAATTGCAGGAGGAGATCGGGCTGGACGTCCTGGTGCACGGCGAGGCCGAACGCAACGACATGGTCCAGTACTTCGCCGAGCTACTCGAGGGCTTCGCGGTGACCCACAACGGTTGGGTGCAGTCCTACGGTTCACGGTGCACGCGCCCGTCGATCCTGTGGGGCGACGTCTACCGCACGCGCTCGCTCGGTGGGGAGTGGATCGAGTACGCCCAGTCGCTCACGAGTAAGCCGGTCAAGGGCATGCTCACGGGGCCGGTCACGATCATCGCGTGGTCTTTCCCGCGCCGTGACACCCCACTCGGCGAGGTGGCCGACCAGCTCGCGCTCGCCCTGCGTGACGAGGTAGCGGACCTGGAGGCCAAGGGCATTACGGTGATCCAGGTGGACGAGCCGGCGCTGCGCGAACTCCTGCCGCTGGACGAGGCCCGACACGAGGACTACCTCGGCTGGTCGGTGGGCGCATTCCGGCTCGCCACCTCGGGCGTGCGGGAGGACACCCAGATTCACACCCACCTGTGCTATTCGGAGTTCAACCAGATCATCGGCGCGATCGCCGCCCTCGACGCCGACGTCACCTCCGTGGAGGCGGCGCGCTCGCGCATGGAGTTGCTCGAGTCGGTGGAGGGCACCTTCACTAACGACATCGGCCCCGGCGTGTGGGACATCCACTCCCCGCGCGTGCCTGACACCGCCGAGCTCACCGACCTCATCTCGGCCGCACTGAGGAACGTTGCCGCAGACCACCTGTGGGTCAACCCCGACTGCGGCCTTAAGACTCGCGCCTACGCCGAGACCGAGCAGTCCCTGCGCAACCTCGTGGATGCCGCACAGTCGGTGCGCGAGCGCCTGTAACGACGGCGGCTGGCGTCGCTGACCGACGGCGGCCCGACGACGGCGGTGCTAGCCGCAAACCGACACCGAAGACAACTGAGCTGAAGACTCAACGACATCGAAAGGACCTCCCATGTCCCTGTGGAACCTCAAGCTGACCCGCGTGGACCTCACGCACGAACTCGACGAAAACTCCCCCTACTGGGGTGGCATGCCCGAAGGCGCGATCGAGCTCAACACCCCGATCCTCGACTTCGATTCACCCTACAACCTGCGCATTCAGCGCCAGACCTTCCCCGGCCAGTTCGGCACGCACATCGACTTCCCCGGCCACTTCCACCAAGATGGCGCACTCGCCCGTGACTTCGGGGTGGATCAGGCGGTATTGCCGCTTGTCGTCATCGATAGGCATGAGGAAGTGGAGGCGAACCCGGACTTTGCGCTGACGGTGGCGGACATCGAAGCGCACGAGGCGGAGCACGGCCCCATCCCGGCGGGCAGCTTCGTGACCTTCCGGTCGGACTGGCACAAGCGCTGGCCCGACGGCGCGGCGCTGGCCAACGCCGACGACGACGGGGCGCTGCACTCGCCTGGCTGGTCGAAGGAGGCGGTGAGCGCGCTCGCCGATCGCGGCGTGATCGGGATCGGGCACGAGACGCTCGACACGGACCCGGCCGTCGACTGCGCGGCGGCTGGCGACCTGGCCGTGGAGCGCCACGTGCTGGGACTGGGGCTGTTCCAGCTCGAGCTGCTGGCCAACCTTGACCAGGTGCCGGTGCGCGGGGCGCTCATTTCCATCGGTTGGCCCAAGATCGCGAGCGCGAACGGTCTGCCGGTGCGGGCCTGGGCTACGTTTGAGGCCGAGTAGAGACAAGCCGATTTATATACACTGGACGGTTTTGGGGCGATCTTCTTATATGAGGAGATCGCCCCAAAACCGTCCAAGAGTTTTTAAGCGAACGCGGTCTGCCGGCCCACACGTGGCCCAGACGAGTTCGGCCCCGCACGAGAGCGCGGGGCCGAACCGGGTAAGGCGAGGAAAGGAGCCTTAACCCTTGACAGCGCCTCCGGTCAGGCCGGAAACGATGTACTTTTGCAGGAAGAGGAACAGCAGCAAGATCGGCAGTGCCGAGATGATCGAGCCGGCAGTGAACCACTCCCAGTGTTTTTCATTACCGCCCACCCACAGGTTCATTCCCACGGCCAGCGTCCAGTTCTCCTGGCTGGTGAGGATAGTCCTCGACAGGATGAAGTCGTTGAACGCGGAGATGAAGGACAGCAGGCCGACCACCGCGAGGATCGGGATGACCAGCGGCATGATGATCGTCCAGTAAACCTGGGCGTGCGAGGCGCCGTCGATCTTCGCCGCCTCGTCCAGTTCCATCGGGATGGAGTTGAAGAAGCCGTACATGAGGAAGGTGTTCGCACCGAGCGCGCCACCCCAGTACACGGCGATGAGGGCGATCTTCGAGTCGATGCCCAGCCACGGGATGATGTCACCCAGGGTTGTCAGCAGCAGGAAGATAGCTACGAAGGTCAGTAGCTGCGGGAACATCTGGATGATCATGAGCGACATGAGCGTGACTTTGCGGCCCTGGAAGCGGTAACGCGAGAACGCGTAGGCCGCCGCCGCGCCCATGAGCACCGTGCCCACCGAGGTGGCCACGCCGATGATGAGCGTGTTCTTCAGCCAGGTCCAGAACATGGTGTCGGACAGCTCGGTGAAGTTTTCAACGGAGACGTCCGAGAAGAGCGCGTTTGCGCCCGTGAGCGTGGTGGAGATGTTCGGGTTGAGTGCCGCAGAGACGATGTAGACGATCGGGAACGCCGCGTAAATCACCGCGAGCATGCCCACCACGTGCCTAAATCCGAGCTCGCGGAACCAGCGCCCGAAACTCATCTTGTTTTGTGCCACCTCAAGCTGACCCGCCTGAGGCTGTGCCAGATCAGTCATCTACTTCAGTCCTTCCAGCGAGTTCGACTTCTTAAACGAGTACAGCGACACGCTTCCCACGATCA
This sequence comes from Trueperella sp. HMSC08B05, assembly GCF_001808405.1. NCBI lineage: Bacteria > Bacillati > Actinomycetota > Actinomycetes > Actinomycetales > Actinomycetaceae > Trueperella > Trueperella sp. HMSC08B05. The sequence continues at coordinate 69,474 of NZ_KV793272.1, forward strand.
GGAAAATCACCAGCGACATGGCGGCGGCCAGGCCGTAGTTCGGCAGCGCCTCGCCTGTTAGGCCCGCGATCTTGTAGACCATGGAGATGAGGATGTCGGTGTGTCCCACCGGCACCGAGGCGTCCGCCATCGACGGGCCGCCCCCGTTCAACATGTAGATCAGGTTGAAGTTGTTGAAGTTGAAGGCGAAGGACGAGATGAGCAGCGGGGTCAGCGCGATCATGAGCTGGGGGAAGGTGACGTTGCGCCACACCTGGTAGGTGTTCGCCCCGTCGATCTTCGCCGCCTCCACCAGGTCGCCCGGGATGGACTGGAGTGCGCCCGTGACGATGAGGAACATGTAGGGGAAGCCCATCCACAGGTTCACGAGGATCACGGAGACCTTCGCCATGGTCGGGTCGGTCAGCCACGGGATCGCCGTGCCGAGCATCTCGTTGAAGAAGCCGTACTTGGCGTTCATGAGGCCCGCGAACAGGAACGCGGTCATGAAGGACGGGAAGGCGTAGGGCAACAGCATGATCGTGCGGTAAATCTTGCGGCCCTTCATCCGCTCGTCGTTCATCACGATCGCCAGGATCATGCCCAGCACAAAGGTGGTGAGCACGGAGAAGAAGGCGAACAGGACGTTCCAGATGAGGACCTTGACGAACGGCTGGGCGTAGCGGCCATCGGAGAAGCCCTTGACGAAGTTGTCGAACCCAACCCCGACTCGCCAGCCCACGGACAGCGTGGAGCCGTCGTCGGCCTGGAAGAAGCCCGTCTCCCCGTTGGCCTTGTAGGTCAGGCCCGTCTCGGTGTTCGTCATCGTGTCGCTTGCCTCGTCGTAGTGCAAGGTCGAGGTGAACTGGAAGGCGGTGGAGCCAGTCTGGGTGCCGAGTGTGCCGTCCTCCGGGTTGTCGGTCAGCGGCACGCGCAGGTTGATGACCTCCTGCTGGCGCTCGGCCAGGCCGGAGACCGGGATGATGTCCCAGCCGTCGACGGCGGTGATCTTCGTCCCGTCCGTCTCGCCCTTGACCTTTTCAAGCGGCATCTCGGCGGTGCCAACTTTGAGATCGCCGTCGTCGATGACGGCAAAGCCAAGATCGCCGTCCTTCTCCACGATCGCGAGCGGGTACTGAGGCGAACCTTCCACGCGCTTAAACGCGTTTTGCAGGACCAGAGCGTCGATGGCCTGGGACTTGGACAGGGTGTGCTGGTGGCCGTAGTTGGTGAACGCGATGTAGCCGGTGTAGACGATCGTGAACGCCTGGAAGATCAGCAGGAACACGAGGCCGGGCGCGAGGTACTTCAGGGCAAGTGTGCGCTTGGAGAAGTAGACCCAGTCGACGCCGAGCAGCAGGAGGAGCATGAGGGTGCCGACCACCCACGAGCCCATCGTGTATGCGGTGAAGATAATGTAGATGCCGAGGGCGTTGACCAAAGCCATGAGGATGAGCTTGGTGATGAAACCAACGGACCAGTTGGTGGCGTGCGAGTCCTTCTTGCGGAGCTCTTCGCGGCGCTGCTTCCTGCCCTTGGTCGCCTCGGACTGAACTGTCATCGAAGACAACGTTTCCCCTTCGGTTCTTAGGACAAGTGCCGGCCTGTCAGCGAGACCGGCCGGCACTTTCCATGGATCACTACTTGTTCATCTCTGTTTCGATGTCAGTAATCATCTTGTCCCACACGCCTGCGGGATCGGCGTCGCCGGCGATGATCTGCGACTCAGTCTTGCCCCAGAAGCCCCACACGGCACCCATCTCGGGCAGCGACGGCATCGGGAGGGCCTCCTTGCCCGCGGCGGCGAAGCCGGCCATGAGCGGATCGGAGGTCGCGTCATTAGCGGAGGCGGTCAGAGCGGGCAGGCGCTGGCCGATCTCGAAGAGCTTGTCCTGGACTTCCTTGGAGCCGACGTAGTTGACGAGGAAGTCGGTGGCGAGCAGCTGGTTAGCCGAGCCGGCGTTGATGAAGCCGCCCTGGACGCCCAGGAACGGGGAGGCCGGCATGTCGCCAGCGGCCGGGATCGGGTCAACCGCGATGTTCATGCCGGCAAAGTCCGCGATCATCCACGGGCCACCGAGGATGTAGGGGGACTTGCCGGACTTGAAGGCATCAACAGCGATGTCGTAGCTGATGTTGGTGTCGAGCACGCCGGTGCCCTTCTCGCCGTTGTCGGAGAGCCACTTGGCGAAGGCCTTGCCCTTGTCGCCACCGAGGTTGAGATCGGCGGTGTAGTTCTTGTCGCCATCAAGGGTGAAGACCGGGCCGGAGAAGGAGGCCTCGAAGGGGTACATGGTGTACGGGTCGCCGTCGGCGCCCACCTGCATGATGAACGGGTACTCGACGCCGGCTTCCTTGCCCTTGGCGATCATCTCGTCGAAGGTAGCCGGGGTGGAGTCCACCAGGTCGGCGTTACGGAAGATGGCGAGGTTCTCCACGGCGTAGGGCACGCCGTAGGTGGTGCCCTCGTAGGTGAAGGCGTTGACGGCGAGCTCGTTGAAGTCGCCAGCCTTGTCGCCGAGCTCGACCGGGGCCACCAGGCCGTTGGTGACGAACTCACCGAGCCAGTCGTGGGCGCCGAAGACGACGTCCGGGCCCTCGCCAGCGGCGGCCTGCGAGGAGAACTCCGAGCGCATTTGGTCATTTTCCTTGACGACGAGCTCGACCTCGTTGCCGGTGTCTGCCTTGTAGTTGTCAGCCGCGATCTTGAAGGCCGGCTCGCGGTTCGCGTCGGTCCAGATGACGAGCTTGCCGCCGCCAGCGGGGGCCTCGGTGGAGGTTTCGGTTGCCGGGGCAGAGGTCGTCTCCTTGCCGGACGAGTTGTTGTCTGAACAGGCCGCCAGCGTCAGTGCCAGGCCGGTGCTCGCAATAAGCGCAATGCTCCTTCGCATTTTCTCTCCTCTTTATGTGGTGTGATGCGGTGGAGCGAACGAGGTTACGGAGCCTCATTGCTCGCTTCCTTCCGCGTGTCTTTGATCATACGTTCCCGAAAGCGCTTTGCAAGGCTATACAAGGATTGTGCAAGATTCACGCAAGCGACAACGCCCGAAAACCGCGCGTTTCCGCGCTTTACCCACCTCAACGGAGAGTGTGTTATGCAAATATCACGCAAGATCTCTGCAAATAAGCTAAGGTGTCGGTGAGTTCAACGACGACTTGGAGAAACCGTGGCCCGAAAGATCCGCCTATCTGATATTGCTGCACAGGCAGGGGTATCAACCGCCACCGTCTCACGGGTCCTCAACGGCAAGGATTCCGTAGCCCCTGAAACGCGCCAGGCAGTGATCGCCGCACTTGACCTGCTCGGCTACGAGCGCCCCGAGGTGCTGCGCGAACGTAGCGGCGGCCAGATCGGCATCATCGTTCCCGAGCTCACCAACCCCGTCTTCCCGCTGTTCACCCAGCAGATCGCCAACGCTATGACAGTGCAGGGTTTCACTCCCCTGCTTGGCACGCAGATGGCCGGCGGCGCCACTGAGGACGCGTACGTGGAGGCTATGATCAGCCAGCGGGTGGCGGGCTTCGCCTTCATCTCGGGCCTGCACGCGGACTCTACCGCGAACACAGCCCGCTACGAGCGCATCTCGGAGCTGGGAATCCCGTTCATCACGATCAACGGCGCCAACCCGGCCCTCGCCAACCCGGATTTTTCTGCCGACGACGCCTCGGCCGTCCGCCAGTCGATCCGCCACCTTGTCACGCTCGGGCACACGAAGATCGGCCTGGCCTCCGGTCCGATCCGCTTCTTTCCCTCCCGGGACAAGACCGAGGCCTACCTTGATACGATGCGCGAGCTGCTGCCGTACGAAAAGCCGCGCGTCATCCACACTCTCTACACCGTGTCGGGCGGCCAGTTCGCGGCCTCCCAGCTGATCGGCGCGGGGTGCACCGCGATCATCTGCGGCTCGGACCTCATGGCGCTCGGGGTCGTGCGGCGCTGCCGCTCGATGGGCCTGCAGGTCCCGCAGGACATGTCGGTGATCGGCTATGACGACACGCCGTTCACCAGTTTCCCCGACCCGCCGCTGACCACCCTGCGCCAGCCGGTCAAGACCATGACCGAGGCCGCGGTGTCCACGCTGCTCGCGATGATCGGGGGCGCGCCGGCCGACGTCGGGAAGATGAAGTTCGAACCGGAGCTCATCGTGCGCGAATCGACCAGCCGCCACCACGATTCCGCCCGCCACTAAGTTCACCTACCCAATTCAAAGGATACCCATGCTGCTTCATGCCCAAAGCGCCCCCGGCCAGTGGTGGCGCGAGGCCGTTATCTACCAGATCTACCCCCGCTCCTTCGCCTCCTCCGCCGGCCCGATCGGCGACCTGCGCGGCATCATTGGCAAGCTCGACTACCTGAAAGACCTCGGGGTCGACGCGGTGTGGATCAGCCCCTTCTACGTCTCCCCCCAAAAGGACGCGGGCTACGACGTGGCGGACTACCGGCGCGTGGACCCGATGTTCGGCACGAATGACGACGCCGTGGCGCTGGTCCGCGCCGCCCACGAGCGCGGGTTGAAGGTGATCGTGGACATGGTACCCAATCACACCTCGGACCAGCACGCCTGGTTCCAGGCGGCCCTGCGCAACCCAGGCGGGCCAGAGCGGGAGCTGTACTGGTTCCGCGAAGGGGAGGAGATCCCCAACGACTGGGGCTCGATCTTCGGCAAGGCCGCATGGACGCGCGTGTGCGACCGGTCCGACGCGCCCGGCTCGCCCTGGGAGCACGACAAGCAGTGGTATCTGCACCTGTTCGATTCCAGCCAGCCGGACCTCAACTGGGACAACCCCGCAGTGCGGGCCGAGTTCCGCGACATCCTGCGCTTCTGGCTGGATCGGGGCGTGGACGGCTTCCGCATCGACGTGGCCCACGGGCTGGTCAAAGACAAAGCGCTACCCAACTGGAACTACGAGGTGGCGATGGTTTCCGGCATCGGGGACGCCCCGCGCCCGCCGCACTGGAACCAGCCCGGCGTGCACGAGATCTACCGCGATTGGCGCGCCGTGCTCGACGAGTACGGGCCGGACCGGGCGCTCGTCGCCGAGGCCTGGGTGGACGAGCTGACGGACCTGGCCAACTACGTGCGCCCGGACGAGATGAGCCAGGCCTTCAACTTCGACTTCCTGTGCACGCCGTTCGACGTCGACTCCTACCGGGCCGTCATCGCCGATTCGCTTGCCGCCATGGACACCGTGGGCGCGCCCACCACCTGGGTGCTGTCCAATCACGACGTCGTCCGCGCGGCTTCCCGCATGGGCCTGCCGGTCACGGGCAAGGGCCCGAACGGGATTCGCTCCACCGACACGCAGCCGGACGTGGAGCTCGGCTTTGACCGGGCGCTCGCGGCGCACGTGCTCCAGGCCGCGCTTCCCGGCTCGTGCTACATCTACCAAGGCGAGGAGCTAGGGCTTCCTGAGCACATGGCGCTCGACGACTCGGTGCGCGAGGACCCCGCCTTCTTCCGCACCGAAGGCGCCGAGGCCGGCCGCGATGGCTGCCGCATCCCCATGCCGTGGCAGGCGGACGCGCCCGGCTACGGCTTCTCCCCCAGCGGGGCGACCTGGCTGCCCCAGCCCAAGGAGTATGGCAAGCTGGCCGCCGACGCGCAGGCCGCCGACCCGGCATCGCCCCTCACGCTCTTCCACACGCTGCTGGCCGAGCGTAAGCGACTGGGGATGGCCCGTGCTGAGCTGAACGAGCCCGAGGAGGGCCACCACCTGCACTACGTCTCCCGGCTGGCAGGCCGCGATGACGTCCACGTCATCTGCACCTTCGACGAGCCCGCCGAGCTCCCTGCCGGCGCGAAGATCCTCGTCCAGTCCCGGCCCTTCGCCGGGGTCATACCGCCGAACGCCGCGGTGTGGTACACCTTGTAGAACGCCACGGACACGGTTGGGCCCGGGAGGAAACTCCCGGGCCCAACGTCCTATTCCGGGCCGAGTCTCCGTAAAGAACTGACCGTGCGGGCGCGAAAACAATCAATTCACACCACTATTTTGATGAAAACCTCTTTTCGTAGGCGTACTCTGAATATTAGTTTTCAACCAACGAAGACATGAAAGCTAATTCTCAGCCGTTGGCGATGGCGCCAACACTAAGAAGGGGTGGGCGATGTTTCTCATCATTCTCGCTATCCTGGTCACCATTGGCGCAGGATACATGCTCGTCAAGGGGAAGCAGCCGATCATGGTGCTCCTCCTCGCAGGTCTGTTACTGATTGGGGCCGCAGTCATTCTGGATTCCAGCGCGATGCCGCTGTCAGAGGACGCGACCTCGGGTTCGCGATGGGTTGACATCTTCGGAGTCATCGAGTCCGTTGCCAAGAGCCAGCTCGCAGGGGTTGGGCTAATCATCATGGCCGCTGGTGGTTTCTCAGCCTACATGAAGAAGATCGGCGCGACCCGAGCACTCGTCGAGGTAGCCGCCAGCCCGATGGAGAGGTTCCACCGGCCCTACGTCCTCCTGGTCATTGCCTATTTCCTGGGTCAATCGCTCTTCATGGTGATCCCAAGCGCCGCGGGTCTCGCCCTCCTTTTGCTGGTCACCCTCTTGCCGATCCTCAAATCGGCGGGGGTTCGCCCGGCCGCGGCGGGTGCCGTCATCGCGTCGGTCTCGGCACTGCCCATGGGCCCTGGTACAGGAACGGCCATCCTCGCCGCTGAGACTGTGGGGGTCTCCCCCGCCGTCTACTTCGTCAAGAATCAGCTACCCGTGGCGATCCCCACGATGATCGCCATCGCCGTCACCATTTACTTCACCCAGAAGTACGTCGATCGACGCGAGGCCGCCTCGGCAATCCAGGTCGAGCAGGAACAGGCCGCGGGAGCGTCAGCACCCAAGTGGTACGCCCTTTTGGTGATTTGCCCCATCATCCTCCTCATTGTCTTCAGCCCGCTCACGAACGACGCCATTGAGTTGTCGACCGTTTCTGCTTTCTTCGTCGTCTGGCTCGCCGCCATGGTGATCGAGCTGATCCGCAGGCGGGAGATCAACGGCGTCTTCCTTGACGCATGTCAGTTCTTTGCAGGCATGGGTAACATCTTTACTTCCGTGGTCGCGCTCATTATCGCTGCACAGGTCTTCGCCGAAGGCCTCAAAATCACGGGCCTCATCGACGGTCTCATCGGTCTCGCCCAGCGCGGCGAAATCGGGATCGGTGTGATGGCCATCATCCTCCCCCTTATCGTCGGCCTCGTCACCTTCCTCACCGGCTCCGGTGTCGGCGCCTTCTCTGCCTTCGCCTCGCTCGCTCCTAAGGTTGCGAGCGACATGGGCGGCTCGGTTGCCACCCTCGTCACCCCAATGCAGTTCGCGGGTGGCCTGTTCCGCTCAATGTCTCCTATCTCCGGCGTCGTTATCTCTGTCGCTGGAACAGTCGGCGTCAGCCCCGCCGCGATCGTCAAGCGCACGGCGCTCCCGATGGCTGTCGGCATCGTCGTCATGACTACCCTCAGCCTGATCGTTGGCTAATAGAAAGGAAATCACCGTGTCTTTTGGTTTGCTTGATAGCGCACTGACCCGCAGGGGGTACGTCTACACCGACTTCGATGAGATCTGGGGCGAACGGCGCACCCTCGAGGCGTGGTTCGAGGTCGAGGCCACGCTCGCCGAAGTCCAGGCGACGCTTGGCATCATTCCGAAGGAGGCCGCCCGGGCCATTCGCGCCAATGCCCGCGTCTCCGACCAATTCGTCGACGCCGTCAGCCAGGGTGGCGTCGGCAACCCCCTGATCGTCGGGCTCGACAACATCCGCAAGACGATTCCCCCGGAGCATCGCGGCTGGGTCCACTATGGCGCAACCAGCCAGGACATCCTTGACACCGCGCGCGCCCTGCAAATCCGCGAATCACTCGATCTAATGGAAAGTCACCTCATCGCCTTGCGCGACACGTGCGAGCGTCTGGCTCACGAGCACGCAGAGACTGTCATGGTGGCGCGCACCAACGGCCAGCAGGCCCTGCCCACCACGCTCGGTCTACGGATCAGCCGCTGGAAGGCCAGCCTCGACCGTGATCTGCGCCGACTTCAGCTGTGCAGAGACGAGGCGCTCAGCGTCCAGTTCTCCGGGGCGGCCGGCACCTACGCCTCCAATGGCGAGGATGGGCCGAGAATCGCCGAGGGCCTAGCTGATCAGCTTGACCTGACCTTCCGTCTGCTGCCCTGGCACGCTGACCGCGATTCGATCACGATGCTGTGCTGCGTGGTGGCCATCCTCGGCCAGAACCTCGCCAAGATCGCCGAAGACCTCTTCGACATGCAGCGCAACGAGATCGGCGAGGCATTCGAAGCCATGGATGCCCACCTCTCCGGCTCATCCGCCATGCCGCAGAAGCGCAACCCCTTCGCCATGATGAAGACATCCGTGGCCGCGCGGCTTGCCGCCGGAGCTACAGCCACCCTGCTCACCCAACCGCCAGGTGCCCACGAACGCGACCACCGCCAGCTCGAGGTTGAGCGCGACGTCCTGCCCCGTACGCTCGTGCTGGTCGGGGGCGCGCTGGAGAAGCTCAACGGCCTCTTCACCCGACTCACGTTCAACGCCGCCCACCTGCGCCGCAATGCTGAGCTGGACGGTCCACTCATCCTCACGGAGAACATCCTTATGCAGATGGCTCCCCATATCGGGCACGACCGCGCCCATCACGTACTGCAGGATTTCGCGGCCGAGTACCGCGAAAAGGGCACCACCCTCGCCGCATTCGTGTCCCGGTCACCGGAGCTGTCTGATGCACTGGCCTCGGTGGACCTCGATCGACTCTCGCAGCCCGACAGCTACACGGGCCTGTCCGCCCACCTTGCCAGGCAGGGCGAACAGGACTAGGAGGATTGGCCGGGTTTGATGATCAGACCCTGGCTCGTAAACAGTTCCTCGATCTGCTCAATGCGCTCGTTGGAGCCCTCGTTCTCGAGGGCTCCAACGAGCGCCTCCAAGAAAACGAGCAGGGTGCTTCGGCTACGGAACCGGCCGACCGGCGGCGGGGCCTGCAACGTCATGATGATATCCGCGTGCTGGCGTAGCGGCGAGGCTGGCCGGTTCGTCACCAGGATGGTCGTAACCTTTTTCTGGTGTAGAAACTCGATCAGGCCTTTAATGGGTGCCGGGTGCCGGTCAAAGATCGAAATCAAGGCAATAGCATTCGGCTCGATTCCCGCAAGCTCATGGGGTAAGACGTCGATGTCTTCCGGCGACCTCATGTTGCCCCGATGGTAGCGCGCGAGCAGGTAAAAATAGCGCAACAGGTAGCGCCCCGAGGCGTGAGAGAAGAGATAGAGCGGCCGGGACTGATCCCGCACCAACTCAACGATCTCATCGAAGACCAGCGCGCTCTCCTCCGTGATAGAGGAGCCAATGCTCGCCTCTGCCGTCTGCACCTGTGCCGACCACATCGCCGCCGGCCGCGACGGTTCAATCTGCGCGACGTTGCGTTCGGCGGGGGAATCAAAGTTCTCCCGCACCTCCTCCCGCACCGCACCGCTGAAGTCTCGGAAACCCGCGTATCCGAGGCTCCTCACGAAGCGGGTGACGGACGCGGGACTCACTCCTGCTCCCGCCGCGATGTCCTCAATGTTCTCAAACGCGATGTTGGGGAAATGATCCTGGAAGTATTCCTGGAGCAGAGATTCCGTGGCCGTCGGAGTTTCGACGTTAGCAAGTCGATTAAAGAGCGAGAGTTTCACGCCGAGTCCTTCCACGGTTCGAAACCATTGTCTATCTCCACATTGTCAGGCTGGCCGCCCGTTAGAACAGCGCGTTCGTCAACGCCTTACGCGCCTGCGTGACCACCTCGGAGGGCCCGAGGATGTCGAAGTAGGCAAGCAGGCGCTCGCGGGCGGAGTCACGATCCTCCCCGCTGGTTGCCCGCACCACCTCGATGAGCCGGGCGAACGCGGCGTCGGGCCGGTTGAGGGAGAATTCGACGTCGGCGGCGGTCAGGTGCGGCTCGACGTCGCTCACCGGCGCCTCGGCCGCGGCGCGCAGCACGGACTCGACCCTCGACACGTCGCCGGCGATATCCAGCTTCTCGATGCGCTGCAGGAGCTCGACCTGGTGGAGGGCCGTCTGGGCCTCGTCGTCGCCGGGGTTCTCCGCGAGCGCCTTGGTGTAGGCGGCGTGGGCGGCAGCGAGGTCGCCCTTCTCGAGCGCCTCGCGCCCCTCGCGGTGCAGCGGCGGGACCTCCGGTTCGGGGGCGGCCGCCGAGTTGTCGAGCACGCCGTTAATGCCATATTGGGCGGCAGTCTCCACGAGCTTGTCGAGGGTCTCGGCCAGCTGGGCCTCCTCGGGCATGCCCTGGAAGAGCGGGACCGGCTGGCCCTGCAAGAGCGCGGCCGCGGCGGGCACCGCGCTCACCCCGAAGGACTGGGCCACCTCCGCGTACTCATCCACGCTGAGCTTGGCCAGCTGGATGCGCCCGGCCTTGGCGGTGATGAGCCGCTCGAAGATCGCAACAAGGGTTTGGGAATTCTCGGAATGGGACGAGTGGAAGACCACCACCACCGGCACCTTCGCCGACGTCGTCACCGCACCCTGCAAGCCCTGATCCGTGAGGTCGTAAATCCACGGGCCCTGGACGGCCCCGCCCGCAGCCTGCGGCTCCGGCGTGTTAAACATCGACAGGTCGACAGCGCCACCCATAGACATCGACATATGCTCTCCTCTTTACTGCTGGTCCTGTGCCACGTTCTCCACGGAAATCAGCGTGGGCTCCGCCGAGCCGATCACGCGCACCGTGGCATCCGCGCCTGCCGGCGGCACGTAGAACGCCACTGTTGTCGAATAGTTCGCCACGCCCTGGTGATCGATCTCCAGCGTGGCGTTCTCCCCCGAGCCGTTGTACAGCGCGCCGATCTGCCCGCCGATGCGCAGCTTGGCCCCGTCCACGGTCTTCGTGATCCGGATCGCGTAGCGCATCTCGCCCACGATCACCAGGCCGCCGTTGTCGGTGGCCACGCCGCGCAGGCCCGCGTCGCCTACGTAAAAGTCCGTGGCGGCCGTACCCAGGTCCCCCAACGACTGCACGAAGGCATCCTGCTGGTTGGCGATCTGCCGGTAGAGCGGGTCCTCCGCCTCGAAAGCGATCGCTTGCTGGGTGCGGGTGCCGTTGTAGGCCACGTACGCGGCGAGCACCTCATTCGGGTCCACCGCGTAGTCCGCGGGCTCGACGTTCGGGAAGCCCTCGGCGTTGTTCAGCTGCGAGACGATGGTGGGCGCGTCCACGCCCGGGAACAACGCCACGTCCGCCCACAGGTGGTAGTTGCCGCGCGCCGAGTCCTGGCTCCACACCGCCAGCGAGGTCAGGTTCTGCCCGTCGCGCGGCGGCACCACGGCCATCATCGAACGCGGGAAAGCCGTGCCCGACGACACCGGGGTCGCATCCGTATCCACCAGCAGCGGGTCGAGGTCATAGGAGTCGCCCAGCAGGGATTCAAGCTTGAGCTGGGCCGCGCGGTAAGTCTTGGCCGGCCCGCCCACGCGCACGCCGAGGTCATCCGCGTTCAGGCTCGTGTCCGCCGCGGCAATCCCATCTGCCGCCGCCTGGGCGATCTCGGCGAACTTCGCGTCCGCCACCACCACCTGCGGGTTCGACCCGCTTACCGGGCTCGGGACCGCCTGCTCGCTCGCGCAGCCGCCCATCAGCGTCACTACGGCAATCGCCGCCACCGCCTTACGCATCCTCGTCTCCCTTCTGGAACGGAGTACCCCACTTGAAATTCCACAGCGCCCGCCAGTCCTTTTCCTCTTCGGCCGCTTCGCCGACGACGTCGTCCGCGCCGAGCTCGCCACTCTCCACTTCCGTCGGCTCGCCTTCCGCTGGCTCAGCCTGCTCGGCCTCCGCGGGGGCGTCAGCCTCAGATCCTTCGGGCTCTACGGCCGGCTCCACGGCCTCATCGACAGCCGCGGGATCGACGTCGGGATCCTCGTCCGCTACGGGAAGCACCACCCGGTCGGCGTCGCTCAGCTCGCGCTCGCGCAGCTCCTGGTTGACGGCGGGAAGGATGCCCGCGCCGAAGGCGCCTCCGGTCTGCTCAGCCGCCGACTGACGCACGCCCAACTCCTCCGGCGACTCATCGCCCCGGATCTTCGGCATGATACTGGTCTCGGCCTCGGAGCGCTCCTTGCGCTCGCGGTAGCTCTTCGCCACGCTCGCTTGGTCCTGCTGCGCCTGGCGCGCGCTCAGCAGAAGGAGAGCTCCGATCAGCAGGAGGAGCACGCCGATCGCGATCACCGGCATCGGGTTCGACAGCGCCAGCGGCCTGTTCCACGTGAGCGTGAGGTCGGGCGCCTGCCCGGTGGACGTCGTCGCGATGAGGGACTGCTCGAAGCTGGTGTCGGGCGTGAGCTCGAGCTCCACGGACCCCTCCCCCGAGCCCGAATCGAGCCACAGGTCAGAGCCCGTGATGACGAAGCCGGCCTCGCTGGCCGCCGCCTCATCAATTGCGGCACGCGCCTCATCCGTGCCCGGGACCGTGTCCGACGACGCGGCCTCCCAGCTCTCCAGGCCCGTCACCTCGGTAGCCGGGGCGTCGCCCACGTAGGCCCGGACGTCGCCCGTCGTGGCCAACGCCCACTGGACCGTGCCCTCGCCCTCGAGCGTCACCGCCACCGTGTCATTCACCATCTCCAGGACGCCGGGTGCGGTGAAAATGAATTGCGACTCGCCGCCTGGCACCGTCACCTCAACGACGGTCGATTCCTCAGCCGTGGCAGCCCGGACAATCCCGAAAACCGCCACGATCAGGCCCAGGATAACCAAAAGCAGGCCGCCGATCCGTTTCATACCAGTTCCTCAGCATCCAGTAGTCTTTGATAACAATTGTGTAACACTATCCTGACACAGGTAATAAAATCATCGTAGTGTGAGTGACTCGACGGCGCGGTGACACTACGCTGTAGGGAGAGAAAACCGATCAAGGAGCCAATGTGACCGACCAATTCCCAGTCGTCATGCGCGGATACGACCGCGCTCAGGTAGACGAGCGCATCTCCCAGCTGGAGGCCAGCCTCGAGCAGACGCGGGATCACGTCTCCCGCCTGGACGCGCAGATCCTCCAGCTCTCCGCCGAGCTGACCGAGGCCCAGGACGCGCTGCGGGAAAATGAGCGGCCCTCCTACTCCGGGCTCGGCTCGCGCGTGGAACGCCTCCTGCGCTCCACCGAGGAACAGGCGCTCGACCTCATGATGCGCGCCCGCCAGGACGCTGCCGCGCTGGTTGCCGACGCGAAGTCCCGCGCCGCCCAGCTGCGCGCCAGCGCCGAATCCGAAAGCCAAAAGACCCTCGAGCACGCCCAGACGGAGGCCACCACTATGCGCACCAAGGCCGAAGCCGAAGCGGCCACCCTGTCCGAAACCACGCGTCGAACCGCCAACGAAATGGTCTCCTCCGCCGAACGCGAGGCCGCCCGCCTGCGCACGCTCGCCGACAAGGACACCACCGCCCTGCGCTCCGAGGCCGAACATGAGGCCGCGGCCCTTCGGGCCCAGACGGAAGAGGAGATGACCAATCTGCGCTCCACGGTGGCCCAGGAGGTGGCCAAGATGCGCGCCGAGGCGGAGGACGAGATCGCCGCGAAGGCCGCCGAATCCGCCCGCGCCCTCACCGAGCAGGCCGCCGAACTGCGCGCCCGCGCCGAGGAGATGGTGAGCGCGGCCGAAAACGAGGCACAGGACGCCGAAGCCCGGGTGGTCGAAGCCACCAAGCGGGCCGACGAGCTCACCGCCACCTCGAACACCGAGGCCGCCGCCATCCTCACCCAGGCCCGCGAAGAGGCCGCCGCCATCCTCGAGGCCGCACGCGAGGAGGCCGACCGCATCCGCTCCGCCGCGCAAAGCGCCGCCGACGGAGAGCGCAAATCCGCCGAAGAGCACGTGGCCTCCCTGCGCGAACAGCGCAACTCCCTCCAGTCCTACCTGGAGGACATCCGGGCGATCCTCACCTCCTCCTCACACTCCATCGCACTCGAGGAGATCGTCGATTCGGCCGAAGACAAAGCCGGGAAAGGCGGTGCCGGCGAGGGAGCCGAGTAGATAAGCTCTGCCAAGTGGACGCTGGCACGTCGAGGGCCCCGGGCATGCGCCCGGGGCCCTCTTCGCTCTCGCGGCGTTGCTAACTCGTGAATCTGAGAGGTTTCATGGCCGTATCGGCCCCGATCGGCTCCAGAATTACCAGTTAGCCACCACTTAGCGGGCTACGTGCGCGTAAAAATCGCGCAAAATGGCCGCCAGCTCCACCGGGCTCTCATCAGCCGCGAAGTGGCCCACGCCCGGGATCTCCTTGATCCGTGGCTGGTCGGTACGCAAGGCGAGCTTCATGTAGCTCTCCATCGACGCCGTGGGATCCTCCGTACCACGAATGAAATACACCGGGCCCTTCACCCGCGCCACCGCGTCCGTGCGATCCTCACGGTTCGCCATCGCCCGCTGGATCCACGCCAGGCCCTCATTCGGCAGGGCACGGAAGCGGGCGTCCAACGACGCCCGGACCTCGTCCGATGCATCCGGGCCCACCATCGTGGTCGTCCAGTCCTTTACCGTCTCATAGCCCTGGCCCGCGTCAGCCTTGGCGGCGGCGTCGCGGCGGAAAGCCTTGCGGTCGGCATCATCGGAATTGATGTTCGTGTCCATGAGGGCAAGGCCGGCCACGAGCTCGGGGTACGTGACCGTGAACTCCGCGGCCACCGAGCCGCCCATCGACAACCCGCCGAGCGCGATGCGCTTGATGCCCAGCTCGTCCAGGCGCGCCTTCATCGCGGCCACGAACGTGGCGATGCTCGGCTCGCCCGCCATGAACTCCGCGGTCAGTTCGGATTCCCCGAAGCCCGGGGCATCGAAGGTAAGGATGTCGACGTCGGAAAGCTCGCTGCGCACGGCATTCCACATCGCCGAATCCAACGGCAGTGCATGAAGAAGCACAAGCGGAAGGTCAGACGCTGGCCCAGTTCTACGATATGCAATCATAAAACCACGCTACCACTAGAAGCCCGTGGAGCGGCGCCCTTTCGCCCGCCAGCACGACGTGTGCCAGTGCCGGCGCGCCTCCTGGCCCGCCTGTGGGCCAAACCAGCTGTCCTCCGTCCAGGCCACCACGTGCGATTCCCCCACCATGATGATCCCGTTACACCCCGGGCACACGTACTCCTTGGTGCCCGCGCGGATGGTGTGAACCTTGAACTCCATGCCGTTATCGGCGGTCTCGTAGTGGGTGTAGTTCATCAACCGCTCCGGATCGAGCGGGCGAACCTCACGCTGATACTTGTTCCGCCGCCGGGCCATCAGAACAGCCGATCCTCAGGCCGGTCCACTCCGCGCATCGCGTCATAGTCGAGCACCACGCACTCAATCCCCCGGTCCTCCGCCAGCACCCGCGCCTGTGGACGGATCTCCTGGGCCGCGAAGATGCCGCGGATCGGACGGAGCGTGGAATCGCGCTCGAGCAGCGAAAGGTAGCGGGTCAGTTGCTCCACGCCGTCCACCCCGCCCCGGCGCTTGACCTCCACCGCGATGTGGCGCCCCTGCGCGTCCGTCACCAGCAGGTCCACCGGCCCGATCGCCGTCGGATACTCGCGCCGCACCAGCTGCGTGCCCGCGCCTAGGATCTCGGTCTGCTCGGCGAGCAGGCGCTGCAGGTGTTCCTCTACGCCGTCCTTGAGCAGGCCTGGCTCCACGCCCAAATCGTCCGTGATGTCCTCGTGGATCTCAAAAATGTGGATGACGAGCGCGTCATCCATCTTCGCGTGCTCCACCCGCCACTTTTCGGTAATCCCGCGCTCAGCCTCCGCTGCTTCCGGCTCCTCCACGCGCATCGTGCACGGCGCCGACATCCAATTCAGCGGCTTGTACGACCCGCCATCGGAATGGATAAGCACCGACCCGTCTGACTTGAGCATGACTACCCGCTTGGCGGGCTCAAGGTGGGCATCGAGGCGACCAGAATAATCCACAGAGCATGTCGCAATGACGATTCGCACGAGCTTCCTTTCCGCTAGAAGCTCCAGCCTAGCAGAGCGCCCGGCCCGCGCGTCTTGCGCCCGCTACCTCACGACGCTGCCCGGCAATGCAAGCCGCCGCACGACGCCGCCCGCCCGGCTCACCCCTACCCGAGCGTGGGCTCGGCCGAGGGGCGCGAGGAATCCATCCAGGACAGCAGCGCCGCCATCTCCTCCGGACTGGAGGCCACCCGCCGGCTCTCCCCCGCGCTACCTGGTTTGCCGGGCATGAGGACCGTGACCACGGAGATACCCCCGCGCGGGCGCTGCACCTCAAAACTCATCGTGTTGCGCACCCACCGCACCTTCGGCGCCAAGGACAGGGAGCGCGTGGAATACAGGTCAAGGGACTCAGGCCCAAGGATCGCGATCGCGTTGTGCCACGCCCCGTCCTCGCCCCGCACCGACACCTGGATCGAGGCCTCGTGATTGAGCAAGTAGCGAATGCGATACAGGTAGAGGGATGACAGGGCGAGAGCGAGCATCACAAGGATCGCGATGATCCACCAGATGCCGCCCTCGCCCATATCAGCCCGTTCCTATTCCGCGCCCAGTTCCTCGAACATCTTGGCGTTGGCCTCGGCGTCGTCGTAATCCTCCACGACCACCGTGATGTCGTCCTGGTCCACGGTCATGAAGCCGTTGCCAACCTTGAAGGACTTCGGCTCCCCATTCTCCACCAGGCGTACCGTGCCTTTGTAGATCACGGCCATGACGGGGGCGTGACCCGGCAGGATACCCATCTCGCCGTTGAATGCGGGCACCACGAGCTCAGAGACCTCACCTTTGTAGAGGCCCCCGGTTCGCGTAACGATCTCTAGCCTCATGACTCGGCCTGAATCTTCGCCCAGGCGCGCTCGATGTCCTCGATGCCGCCGATGTTGAAGAACGCCTGCTCCGGGATGTGATCGTATTCGCCCTCGGTGATGCGACGGAAGGCCTCAACCGTCTCGTCGATCGGCACCGTGGATCCCTCCACGCCCGTAAACTTCACGGCCGTGTAGGTGTTCTGCGAGAGGTACTGCTCGATGCGGCGTGCACGCGCAACGGTGATCTTGTCCTCTTCGGAGAGCTCGTCCACGCCCAGGATCGAAATGATGTCCTGAAGTTCCTTGTTCTTCTGGAGGATGGACTTCACGCGGGTCGCCACGTCGTAATGCGCCTGACCCACGTACTGCGGGTCGAGGATCCGCGACGTCGACGCCAGCGGGTCCACCGCCGGGTACAGGCCGCGCGAGGCGATCTCACGGGAGAGCTCGGTGGTCGCATCCAGGTGGGCGAACGTCGTGGCAGGCGCCGGATCGGTGTAGTCGTCAGCAGGCACGTAAATGGCCTGCAGCGACGTAATCGAGTGGCCGCGCGTGGACGTGATGCGCTCCTGGAGGGCGCCCATCTCATCGGCGAGCGTGGGCTGGTAGCCCACCGCGGACGGCATGCGGCCCAGCAGCGTGGAGACCTCGGAGCCAGCCTGCGTGAAGCGGAAGATGTTGTCGATGAACAGTAGCACGTCCTGGTTCTGCACGTCGCGGAAGTACTCCGCCATCGTCAGACCGGACAGGGCGATGCGCAGACGCACCCCCGGCGGCTCGTCCATCTGGCCGAAGACCAGGGCGGTCTTGTCCAGAACGCCGGCCTCCTCCATCTCCATGATGAGGTCATTGCCCTCGCGAGTGCGCTCGCCGACGCCGGCGAACACGGACACACCGCCGTGATCCTGGGCAACGCGTTGGATCATCTCCTGGATGAGCACGGTCTTGCCCACGCCCGCGCCGCCAAACAGGCCGATCTTGCCGCCCTGCACGTACGGGGTGAGGAGGTCGATCACCTTGATGCCCGTCTGGAACATCTTGGTCTGGCCCTCGAGCTGATCGAAGTTCGGGGCTGTGCGGTGGATCGGCCAGCGTTCGGTGACCTCGAGGGTCTCGCCCTCTTCAAGGTTCAAGCACTCGCCCACCACGTTGAACACGTGGCCCTTGGTCACGTCGCCCACGGGCACCGAGATCGGGGCGCCGGTGTTGCGCACCTTCGCGCCGCGCACCAGGCCGTCGGTGGGCTTCATCGCGATCGTACGCACGATGTTGTCGCCCAGGTGCTGGGCCACCTCGAGCACCATGGTCTTCGTGACCTCGGCGCCGTCCGCCTCGTCCTCGGGCAGGGCGACCTCGACTTCGAGGGCGTAGTTGATTTCAGGAAGGCCATCCGGCGGGAACTCGACGTCCACGACCGCTCCGACCACCTGGATGATGCGGCCATCAGCCAGCTTCTGAGACGTATCTGTCATAGTCATTTCCTTCTTGGCGCTACTTTCCGAGGCTGTCCGCGCCGGAGATAATTTCGGTGATTTCAGTGGTGATCTCTGCCTGGCGAGCATTGTTCGCAAGGCGCGTGTAGTCCTCGATGAGGTTCTGCGCGTTCTCGGTGGCCGCGTGCATCGCCTGTTGGCGCGAGGCCAGCTCCGATGCGGCCGCCATGAGCAGGACCGCGTAGATGCGCTGGTCGATGTACATAGGCAGCAGGGCGTCGAAGAGCTGGCGTGGCGAGGGCTCAAACTCGTACAGCGGCGCCTCTTCGTGAAGCCCGGCTTCGTCGTCGACGACGACGAGCGGCAGCATCCGCCGCACCTCCACGTTCTGCGTGATCATCGACTCGAACCGCGTGTAAACGGTGTGCAGCTCGGCAACTCCGCCCTCCTCCGGTGAGGCGAGGAAGCGGGCGAGGAACTCGCGCGCGATCTCGTGAGCGGTGTCCGCGCTCGGGTTGTCGGACTCCCCCGTCCACGAGCCGGCGAGCTCGACGCCGCGGAACTTGAAGTGCGACACCCCGCGCCGGCCGAAGACGTAGAGCACCGGCTCCTTGCCCTGGGCCTCGAGCTCCTCGCGTAGCCGGTCCGCCTCGCGCAGCACGGATGCCGAGTAGGCGCCGGCCATGCCGCGATCGGAGGTGACCACGAAGACGAGGACCCGGTTCGTGTCGGTACGCTCGTTGAGCATCGGGTGGCTCTCGTCAGCGTGTGCGGCAACCGCCGCGATCGACTTGGTCAGGGCCTGCGTATAGGGATCTTGGCCGAGCGCGCGCTTGCGCGCCCTGCCCACGCGAGAAGCCGCAATGAGCTCCATCGCGGAGAAGACCTTTTCGAGCGTCTCGGTCGCCCTGATCTTCTGCTTGTAGATACGCTGTTCGCCGGCCACTACTAACCCCTCTTGGACCGAACGATCTGCTCCTGCGACTTCTGGGCAGGATCGACCTGGTCGGTCGGCAGCTCGTGGGTCTCATAGGCGGAGGTGAAGGAGTCAAGGAACTTGGCGGTGGCCGCCTTCAGCTCCTCCTCCGTCTCGGGCTCCAGCTTGCCGGTCTCGAGGATGGTCTGCAGCACGTTCGTGTTGTGGCGCAGGTAGTCGAGGTAGCCCGATTCGAACTTGTGCACGTCCTTGAGCTCGATCGTGTCGAGGTAACCGTTGGTGCCGGCCCACACGGACGCCACCTGGTCCTCGACCGCGTACGGGGTGTACTGCGGCTGCTTGAGTAGCTCCATGAGGCGCTCGCCGCGGGTGAGCTGGCGTCGGGTGGTCGCGTCAAGATCGGAGGCAAACATCGCGAACGCCGCCTGGGCGCGGTACTGCGCCAGCGTGATCTTCAGCGTGCCGGCTACCTTCTTCATCGCCTTGATCTGCGCGTCACCGCCCACGCGGGACACGGAGATGCCGACGTCGACAGCGGGGCGCTGGTTGGCGTTGAACAGATCCGACTGGAGGAAGATCTGCCCGTCCGTGATCGAGATGACGTTGGTGGGGATGTAGGCCGAGACGTCGTTGGCCTTTGTCTCGATGATCGGCAGGCCCGTCATCGAGCCGGCACCGAGCTCGTCGGAGAGCTTCGCACAGCGCTCGAGGAGGCGGGAGTGCAGGTAGAACACGTCGCCCGGGTAGGCCTCACGCCCCGGCGGGCGGCGCAGCAGGAGGGACAGCGAGCGGTAGGCCTCTGCCTGCTTCGACAGGTCGTCAAAGATGATGAGCACGTGCTTGCCCTGGTACATCCAGTGCTGGCCGATGGCTGAGCCGGTGTAGGGGGCGAGGTACTTGAAGCCCGCCGAGTCGGAGGCGGGCGCGGCCACGATCGTGGTGTATTCGAGCGCGCCGTTGGCTTCGAGCGTGGCCCGCACAGAAGCGATGGTGGAGCCCTTCTGGCCCACCGCCACGTAGATGCAGCGCACCTGCTTGGTCGGATCGCCCGACTCCCAGTTCGCCTTCTGGTTGAGTACGGCGTCGATCGCCAGGGCAGTCTTGCCCGTCTTGCGGTCGCCAATGATGAGCTGGCGCTGGCCGCGCCCGATCGGGATCATTGCGTCAATCGCCTTGAGGCCGGTCTGCAGCGGCTCGTGGACCGACTTACGCATCATGACGCCCGGGGCCTGCAGCTCGAGCGCGCGGCGCCCGTCGAGGTCCGTGATCTCGCCCAGACCGTCGATAGGCTTACCAAGCGGATCGACAACGCGGCCGAGGTAGCCATCGCCCACGGGGACGGAAAGAACTTCCCCGGTGCGACGCACCTCCATGCCCTCGCGGATACCCTCGAATTCACCGAGGACGACGACGCCGATCTCTTCCTCTTCCAGGTTCATCGCCAAGCCGAGGGTGTCATCCTCGAACTGCAAAAGCTCATTCGCCATAGCGCCCGGCAGCCCGTCCACGCGGGCAATGCCGTCGGCCGTCAGGGTGACGTGGCCGACTTCCTCGCTGGCCGCTTTCGGAGGCTCATACGAACTCACAAAGCTGTCCAACGCAGCCCGGATTTCCTCCGGCTTGATCAGTTCAGCCATTTATCTTCCTTCGCTCGCTTGCGGCTAAGCCGCTTTTCAAAATCAGTTGGTAAATGCCCCTCGAACCGAGTCGAGTCGGCTGGCGATAGTGCCATCGATGATGTCATCCCCCACGTAGATCCGCAGGCCTCCGATGACTTCCGTGTCAATGGAAACGTGGATCTTGACCGGCGTGCCGTACTTGGCGCTGAGGATGCGTGCCAGGCGCTCCTCCTGCTCGCGCGTGAGCGGCAGGGCGCTGGTCACCGCGGCCACCATGTGCTCGTCCAGGCGCGCGGCTGCGAACGTGTAGCGGCGCAGCAGGCCCGGGATCGTGTGGTGTTCGCGCGCGATCGAGCGCCGGATGAGCGCCACGGTCCACGGCTGGAGGTTGTGGAACAGCTGCTCGGCGAACCGGTGGCGGGCCTCCGGGGACAGGTTCGGCGTGGTGAAGGCAAGGCGCAGATCGCGGTTGTCCGAGTAGAGGCGCATCGTCTGGTAGAGCTCCTCTTCCACGGTGGACAGCACGCCCTCGCGGCGGGCGCCCAGCAGGATCGTGTCAACCCCGAGCGCTTCGATGGCTCGCTGCAGGTCATCCCGCTGGGACCACTCCTCGCGCACGAGTCCCTCCACGAGCTCGGCCGCTCCGTCGCTCACGCGCCCGCCGAACACGTCGCGTGCGAGCTTCGCACGCGCCTGCGCGTCCCGCGATCCGCCCTCGAGTGCGTTGGTGAGCGCCGTGGAGACCTTGATGACATCCACGATGGAGAACATCTGGAGGGCCAGTTCGATCTCCTTGCCCACCTGGGTGGCGACGAACGGCTCCCACCGCTCCCGCGCCCGGTCGAGCGCGCCTTGACTTGCTGCACGCATCCTAGGACTCCGCCTCCGTCAGCTCCGGGGTCATCGTCTCAAGATCATCCATGAAGCGATCGATGACACGGCGGGCGAGCGCCTCATCAGCAATCGCTTCGCCCACAATGCGGCCGGCCAGCTCCGTGGCCAGCACGCCCACCTCTGCCTGGAGGGAGCGCTGGGCTGCCTCCGAGTCGGCGTCGATACGGCGCTGGGCGCTAGTGATCAGGCCGTCGGCCTCGCTGCGGGCCTTGGCCTGGGCCTCGGCGATGATCGCCTTCGCGTTGTCCTGGGCGTTCTCGCGGATGCCCGTGGCCTCACGCTGGGCCTCGCGGATCTCCTCCGCGAGCTTAGCCTGCTGGTCGGCAACCTCGGCGCGCGCGACCTCAGCGGCCTTCAGGCCCTCCTCGATCTTCTCCGCGCGCTCGTCAAGCATCGCGACGAACGACGGCCAGGCGAACTTGTAGACCGCCACAGCCACGAGGATGAACGCCAGCGTGCCCCAGAGGAGTTCCGACGCTGCAGGAAAGAGCAGGTTGTAGTCGCCGCCCTCTGCAAGAATCGTCTCACGCATTCTTATGCACCGAAGACGAGGCCAGCACCGAAGCCAATCAGGCCCAGGGCCTCCGCAAACGCGATCGAAAGGAACATGTTGACGCGGAGGATACCCGCGATCTCCGGCTGACGAGCCGTTGCTTCCTGGTTCTTGGCGCCGATCATGCCAATGCCGATAGACGGGCCGAGGGTAGCAAGACCGTAACCGATGGTGGCGATGTTTCCGATCATTGTTTTCTTTCCTTTTGTTGAGTGGGTATCAGTGTTCTGAAATGGACAGGGAAATGTAGGAGGCCGTCAGCATCGCGAAGATGTAGGCCTGCAGTGCCGCGACGAAAATCTCGAAGCACATGAACGCGAGTGCGCCGATGAAGGTCACCGTACCGGTGGCCACGCCGAGCGCGCCCGACAGCGTGAAGTAGAGGAAGTGCGTACCGGCAAAGCACAGGGCGAGGATGAGGTGGCCCGCCACGAGGTTCATGAGGAGTCGCAGGGTGAGCGTAGCCGGGCGTAGCACGAAGGTGGAGAGGAACTCGATCGGCGTCATGATGAAATAGATCGGCCACGGCACGCCCGGCGGGAAGAGCTGCTCCTTGAAGAAGCGCAGGCCCCCGCGGGCCTTGACGCCGGCCGCGATGAAGCCCACGTAGGAGAAGATCGCGAAGATGAGAGGCATGCCGATCAGCGACGTTCCGGCGATCTGCAGGCCGGGCACCACGCCGGTGATGTTCATGAAGAAGATGCCCAAGAAGATGGTCATGATCAGGGGCTGGTACTGGTGGGCGCGTTCCTTGCCGAGGATCTCCTCGCCAATTTGCACCTTGGAAAAGTCAAGGAGGGATTCGACGGCGGCCAGGCGGCGGTTGGGGACGAGCCTGCGGTTGCGCGCGTACCAGATGAGGATGAAGGCCAGCACCAGGGCGGCGATCATGCGCACCATGATGATGCGGTTCATCTCAAAGATCGTGCCTTCGAAGAAAAGCGCCGGCGGGTTGAATTCGTGCTCGAGCGTAGGCGGAACGAAGCTCTCACCCTCCCCCGTGAGGAAGATGGGTAGCGTTGCAAGCGCGTAAAGATTCACAGTGCGTTCAAACCCCAACTAGTGCGATGTCCTCATGTGCGTCGATGCTGACACGACCTCAAAAAACACTCTACCTGAGTATTTTCCTTGCTTCCAAGGTAACCCATGACCCCCTGGTCTCGCTCGGAGATTTTTGTGACTTATGCCCGTCTCGTGGCGCGTGCCTGACCGGTGGTTTTCCGCTACCCCTGCCCCACGTGTGGGCCGGCCCTGCGGAGGGCAAGGACGGAGTAAACGAGGAGGGAGGCAAGGAGGGCGAGGGCGAAGACGCCGACGACCACGCGCAGGTTCAGCCCCGAACCCCGCAACGCAAGCAAGGCCACCCCGAAGGCCGCCATCTTCACCACGTACGCCCCAACCATCGCCGCACCCTGCGCGTCGGCGAAATAGCGCGCGGCAAGCGCGCTCGCGCTGAGCGTCACGAGGTTGATGAGCACCGCGATCCCGCCGCCGGCCAAGATGGACAGGCGCTCGGCCGGGACGAGGAGCGCGGCGATCACGGTCACGACGCCGACCAGGGCCGCCGCGCCCAGCGTGGCCCGAGCGATCAGCCCGGCCGCCGTGTACGACTCGCCCGGCCTACGCCGCACGGCGCTTTCCGAACTTCTGCCAAGTCACCGCAGTGCCGGCGAAGATCGTGAGCGCCGCGCCCGCCAGCACGCGCGGGCCGGGATAGACCGTGTAGGCGACGGCGGAGAAGGAGGCGATCGCGGTCCACATGTACAAGATGAGCACGGCCACGGTGTGGGAGTGGCCCCGGCGCAGGAGGCGGTGGTGGAGGTGGCCGGCGTCGGCGGAGAAGGGCGAACGCCCCTGGCGCACGCGGCGGAACACGGCCCACGTGAGGTCAATGAGCGGAATGAGGAGCACGAGCAGGGGGATGACGAGCGGCATGAATGCCGGCAGGGCCTGGCGGGCGCCCACCGTGGCCGGGTCGATCTGACCCGTAACCAGGATCGTGGCGCCCGCGAGCACGGTACCGAGCATGAGTGCGCCCGAATCACCCATGAAGATCCTCGCCGGGTGGAAGTTGTGCGGCAGGAAGCCCACGCAACTGCCCACGAGAGCCGCGAGCACGGTCGTCGCCACGGAGGTGTAGTCACCGGGCGAGACCTCTCGGGTGAGGTAGTAGGCGTAGATGAAGAAGGCGAACGCCGCGATGCCGACCACCCCGGCCGCCAGCCCGTCCAGGCCGTCCACGAAGTTCACGGCATTGGCCACCACGACCACCGCGATGATTGTGGCAAACAGGGTCAGGCGCGTGGAGCCCACGGTCAGTCCCAAAAGCGGCACCGTCACCAGCTGCACGCCCTGCCACGCCATCACACCGGCCGCCAGGATCTCACCGGCGAACTTCGAATACCAGGTCAGCTCCCACACGTCGTCGATCGCGCCCAGGACGCACATGATTGCCCCGCCCCACAGGATCGCCCACACCCCCGTGCTCGGCGCGAACACCTCACGCAGGTAGGGGATCTGGCTGGCGAGCGCGAGCGCCCCCACGAGCCCGGCAAACATCGCCACACCGCCCAGACGGGCGATCGGGGTGGAGTGGACGTCACGCTCGCGGATCTGGGTTATCGCGCCTGTGGCGAGCGCGATGCGCAACACCAGCGGCACCAGCAGGTAGGTGAGGGCCGCGGCGAGGACGAGGATGAGGAGGTAGGTTCTCACGCCAGCGCCTGCCACACGGCGTCGGCGCTGATCGCGCCCTGACGCAAAATTGTCGGCTCGCCAACCACGCTGACGATCGTGGAGGCCACTCCCCCGGCCGACGGGCCGCCGTCGAGGTAAAGGGAGACCGCGCCGCCGAGCTGGTCCATCGCCGCCTCCACCGCAGTGGCGGGCGGCTGGCCGTGCTGGTTGGCGCTCGTCACCGCGAGCGGGCCCACCGCGCGAAGGAGCGCAAGCGTGGTATCCGAATCGGGCATGCGCAGCGCCACGGTCCCGTTCGTCTCGCCCAGGTCCCAGCCAATCGAGGCGCGCGCGGGCACCACGATTGTCATCGCTCCCGGCCAGAAGGCCTCCATGAGCGCCCGGGCCGCCGGCGAGATCTCCTCGCTCAGCTCCTCGGCCTGTCCCTCGGCCACGAGCACGGGCGGCGGGTTGGCGCGCGTGCGGGACTTGGCTGTCAGCAGCCGGGTGACGGCGTCGGTGTTAAAGGGATCGGCGCCGATGCCGTAAACCGTGTCGGTGGGCAGGCAGATAACTTCCCCGCGCGCAATCGCCGCGCTGGCCAGTGCAATGGCGCGCTGGTCGCTCGCCGGTACTTTCATTGGCGTTCCTTTCGTGCGCGCAGCCACCGGTCCCGGCCGGCCAGGTCACGCCCGGTGGTGACGTCCACGAAGCCGCACTCGGTGGCGGCCGCGCGGAGGGCCTCGCCCTGC
Organism: Trueperella sp. HMSC08B05; assembly: GCF_001808405.1. NCBI lineage: Bacteria > Bacillati > Actinomycetota > Actinomycetes > Actinomycetales > Actinomycetaceae > Trueperella > Trueperella sp. HMSC08B05. The sequence continues at coordinate 95,105 of NZ_KV793272.1, forward strand.
TCGTCTCCATGTTCCATGATGAGGATACCCCCACCTCGCAGGAGGAGGTGGGCGCGCGCCACCAACTGCCGGGGCAGATCCAGCCCGTCCGTCCCGCCGCCAAACAGCGCGAGCTCCGGGTCCTGGCGCACCTCCGGCGACAGCTCGTGCCACGGCGCCACGTAGGGAGGGTTGCTCACGACGACGTCGATGCGGCCCGCGTACTCCTCCAGCTCCTCAAGCGCGTCGCCCTGGACGAGGCTGACAAGGCCGCCGTAGCGGGCGTTGTTGAGGGCGGCGGAGGCGAAGGTATCGGCAGAGCGCTCAACCGCGAGCACGCGGGCGTTCGATTCGGTGGCGATCGAGATCGCGATCGCGCCCGAGCCAGTGCACAGGTCCGCCACCAGCGGATCCGGCAACGCTCGGATGTCGGCCAGCGCGGCCTCGACCACCGACTCGGTCTCAGGCCGCACGATGAACACCCCCGGCCGCGCCTCGAGCTCAAGGTAGCGGAAATACATCGTACCCTCCAGGTGCTGGAGCGGCACGCGGCGGGCGCGGGCGGCCACGAGCTCCTCGTAGCGGGCCAGCTCCTGCGGGGATGGCGTCCCCTGCACTCGCTCCCCTGCAACGAGCTGGGCGAGTAGGCGGGCGTCGGCCTCCGGGGAGGGCACGCCCACGGCGGTCAGCTCAGCGCACGCCCGGGCGATCGCCTGCGCCCACATTTACTGGGCCTCGGCTTCGTCGGCTGCCGCCTGGAGGCGCTCCTCCTCGTCCTTTTCGCGCAGGGAGGTGATGACGTCGTCGAGGTGGCCGGCGAGCACCTGATCGAGGTTGTGAGCCTTGAATCCCGTGCGGTGATCGGCGATCCGGTTCTCGGGGAAGTTGTACGTGCGCACACGCTCGGAGCGGTCCACGGTGCGCACCTGCGAGCGGCGCTGATCGGCCTCCTTGGCCGCCAGCTCCTCCATCTGGGCTTGGCGCAGCCGTGCCAGAAGCACGCGCATGGCCGCCTCACGGTTCTTGATCTGTGACTTCTCATCCTGCATCGACACGGTGATGCCCGTGGGCAGGTGGGTGATGCGCACGGCCGAATCCGTGGTGTTGACCGACTGGCCGCCCGGGCCCGAGGAGCGGTAGACATCGATGCGCAGATCGTTATCGTTGATCTGCACTTCCTCCGGCTCGTCCACCTCGGCAAACACGAGGACGCCGGCGGCGGAGGTGTGCACGCGGCCCTGCGACTCCGTGACCGGCACGCGCTGGACGCGGTGCACGCCCGCCTCATACTTCAGGTGCGCCCACACGCCGTCGGACGGATCCTCCGGCACATTCTTGGCCTTGATCGCCACCTGGACGTCCTTGTACCCGCCCATGTCCGTGTCGGTGTGCGACAGGATCTGGGTGGACCAGCCCTTCGACTCGGCATAGCGCTGGTACATGCGCAGCAGGTCGGAGGCGAACAGCGCGGACTCCTCGCCGCCCTCGCCCGCCTTGACCTCGAGGATGACGTCTCGGCCGTCGTCGGGATCGCGCGGCAACAGCGCGTCACGCAACGAATCGGCCGCGTCGTCCACCTCGGCCTGCAGACGCGGCAACTCCGCGGCGAACAGTTCCCCGTCCTCTCCGCCGAGCTCCACGATCTCCTTCGCCTCGCTCAGATCCGTGGAGGCGGCCAGCCAGTGCTCGTAGCGCGTCACCACACGCCGCAGCTCGGCGTAGCGCCGGCCCAGCTTACGTAGCTTCTCCGGCTTGGCCAGCACTTCGGGGGACGCCATCTGCTTTTCAATGTCCGCATACTCTTCGGCCGCGGCCTGCGCGGCAGGGAACTCACTCATGAACCTAATCTCTCAACATAAAAGCCAACGCCGGTACAGATAACACTGTACCGGCGTTGTAAAGCCCAGTTACTTGGTGCGCTTGCCGTAGCGAGCCTCGAAGCGGGCCACGCGGCCGCCGGTGTCGAGGATCTTCTGCTTGCCCGTGTAGAACGGGTGGCAGGCGCTGCACACCTCAACGCGCAACGAACCGCCCGGAAGCGTGGACCGAGTCTCGAATTCGTTGCCGCAGGTGCAGGTGACGTGAATGTCGTGGTAATCGGGGTGGATACCCTGCTTCATTTCTTTCTCCTTGGATCGTTTGATGCCCTGGGTCCGGCGAGCCGGTGAACCAGAAGCCGACGGTCAATTTAACCACAGCACGCAAGGGATTGGGTAGCGGCCGGCGGTGCCCCGTTGGTCACACCGCCGGCCCCACTCCTAGTCCGCGTTCTGCATACCTCGCACCACCGACATGAGGAACTCAGCGTTCGACTCGGTCTTGCGCATGCGGCCCAGCACGTAGTCCGAGGCCTCCTGCAGTTCGAGGGTGCCCAGCGCGCGGCGCAGGTGCCACACGATCTTGAGCTCCTCAGGGCTGAACAGCAGCTCCTCGCGGCGCGTACCGGAAGCGTTGAGGTCCACGGCCGGGAAGATACGGCGGTCGGCCAGCTGGCGCGAGAGGCGCAGCTCCATGTTGCCCGTGCCCTTGAACTCCTCGAAGATGACCTCGTCCATCTTCGAGCCCGTCTCCACCAGCGCCGAGGCGATGATGGTGAGCGAGCCGCCGTTTTCGATGTTGCGCGCCGCGCCGAAGAACTTCTTGGGCGGATAGAGCGCGCCGGCGTCCACACCACCCGACAGGATACGGCCCGACGCCGGGGCGGCCAGGTTGTAGGCGCGCCCGAGGCGGGTGAGGGAATCGAGGAGGATGACAACGTCCTGGCCGAGCTCGACCAGGCGCTTGGCGCGCTCCACCGCCAGCTCGGCCACGATCGTGTGGTCGGAGGCCGGGCGATCGAAGGTGGAAGCAATGACCTCGCCCTTGACCAGGCGCTGCATGTCCGTCACTTCCTCGGGGCGCTCGTCCACGAGCACCACCATGAGGTGAACGTCCGGGTTGTTGTTCGCGATCGCCATCGCGATCTGCTGCATGACCACGGTCTTACCCGCCTTCGGCGGGGAGACGATGAGGCCACGCTGGCCCTTACCGATCGGGGCCACGAGGTCGATGACGCGGGTGGTCAGCGCCTTCTGCGTGGTCTCCATCCGCAGCATTTCGTTCGGGTAGAGCGGGGTGAGCTTGTTGAACTCGGGCCGCTCGCGCGCCTCGTCCGGGGCCATGCCGTTGATGGCGGTGACCTCCACCAAGGGGTTGAACTTGTGCTGGCGGCCGCGGCGATTACCCGCCGCCGACGCGTCGCGCACTGCGCCCTGGATCGCGTCGCCTCGGCGCAGGCCGTAACGGCGGATCATCTGGGTGGAGACGTAGGCGTCATTCTTGCCGGGCAGGTAGCCGCCCGTGCGCAGGTAGTTGTTGTTGCCGTCGATGTCGAGGATGCCGGCCACCGGGATGAGCACGTCACCCGACTCGATGTCGTCCTCGCGCTCGGTGCGATCCTGGTCGCGGTCGCGGTTCCGATCGTTGCGATCATTGCGATCATTGTGGTTATTACGGTCGCCCCGCTCAGAACGCTCGCCCCGGTCGTTTCGGTCATTGCGATCGCCGCGGTTGCGGTTGCGGCTGCGCTGACGGCGGCCGCGGCGACCACGCGAGTCGTCGTCCGCGTTTTCCTCGGCACGACGCTCGGCGGCATCGCCCAGCGCGTCGAGCGCCGCCTTCTTCTCGTCCTGGCTCAGCTCCTTCGCCGGCCGGCCCTTGACCGGCGGCAGGTCGAGCCGGGCACTCGGATCGCCGTGCTGGTTGACCGCCTGCGAATCAGCAGGCTGGGTCTTGTCACGACGCGCGGGCCGCTCGGCGCTCTTCTCCGCCGGCTTCTCGGCACCTGCCGGCTTCTCGGCCGCGTCCTTCTTCGCGGGCGCCTGGCCGGAGCGCGCCTCACGGATGGCAGAAATGTAGTCGTTGCGGCGGGACTTGGCCGGCAACGAAAGGCCCATGGAGGCCGCCAACTCTTGCAGGTCGGCAAGGCGCATCGTCGAAATGGGGCCTGTGGGTGGCGTTGGATTTTCGCTCACGAGGTTCCTTCCTCGGATCCGGGACAAAGCCGGAGATCACTTGGTTAATAATCCGCACGATGGCGCAGTGCGCTCGAAACATGTGCGTGGCGCGGGCCCAGCGGGCCTCGCTGACGCGGCAATCAGCCAATCACGTCAGGGGCTAGCCTACACGCGCACGGCCGTTTTGGGAAACCTAACGCGCCAAAATGTGAGCACCGGCAACCTGCTTCGAGTCCACCGTGCGGAAACCCTGCTTGGCCAAAATGTTCGCCATCTCGGGCGCCACCTGCGCAAACAGGAGGATCGTGGGCCCAGCCCCGCTCACCACGGCGGGCCAGCCCGCCTCGCGCAACGCCTTGAGCATCGCGGCCGTGTGCGGCATGGAATCGGCTCGGTAGCCCTGGTGGAGGCGGTCCTCCGTAGCGGCAAACAGCAGCGAGGGATCGCTCGCCAGCGCGTGGGTGAGCAGCGCGGCCCGCCCGGCGTTGAACGCGGCGTCCGCGTGCGGAATCGTGGGCGGCAGGACTGCGCGCGCCGTCGTCGTCGGTAACACCTCGTGCGGCACCAGCAGCGTGGTCCTCACCTGCGGGGAAACCGCGAGCTGGGCCGTGCGGTAGCCCTCGCCCTCGGTCCAAGACACGGTGACACCGCCGTAGATCGCGGGCGCGGCGTTATCCGGGTGGCCTTCGTATTCGGCGGCGATGTTGAGCACCTGCTCGAGCATGAACTCGGCGGGGCTCCCCAGCATCTCGCGCACGAGCATCACGCCCGCCACGACCGCCGCCGCCGAAGACCCCATACCTTTGCCGTGCGGGATCGCGTTGCGGCACACCAGCTCGATGCCGGCGGCCGGCGCGCCCACACGCTCGAAGGTCTCGCGCATGACACGGATGATGAGATGCGTCTCGTCCTTCGGAAGCGTGTCATGCCCCTCGCCCACCACGATCACCTTCGAGGCACCCGTGGTGAGGGTAGCCGAGACCTCATCCCACACGTCGTGAGCCATGCCCATCGAGTCAAAGCCCGGGCCAAGATTTCCCGACGACGCCGGCACCCGTACCCGCGCCGTGTCGTTCACGATCCTCATGACAGCCCCAGGACCCGGGCGGCGGCCTGCGTGGTCGGCTCGATCGGATCGAAGTCCAGCTCCATGTCGCCCAGCGCGGTGGCCGTGTCTTTCAGGCCATTGCCGGTCACCGTACACACGATCTTCGCACCGCTCGGCACCTTGCCCTGCTCGCCGGCCTGGAGGAGCCCGGCCACCGACGCCGCCGACGCCGGCTCCACGAACACCCCCACCTCGGAGGCGAGGATCTTCTGGGCGGCGAGGATCTGCTCGTCGCGTACACGGTCAATCCAGCCGCGCGATTCATCCCGGGCGGCCTCGGCGTACTTCCAGGAGGCCGGGTTGCCGATCCGGATCGCGGTGGCCATCGTCTCGGGCTGGTCCACCACGCGGCCGAGCACCAGCGGTGCCGCGCCCCACGCCTGAATGCCCCACATCTGCGGCACCTTCGCGGCCACGGGATCCATGTGGAGGGCCGAGTCGTCGAAGGAGGCCAGGGTGGTCCGGCCCGCGTACTCGTTATAGCCCATCCAGTAGGCCGAAATGTTGCCGGCATTGCCCACGGGCAACACGTGGATGTCCGGGGCGTCACCCAGCTCGTCCACGATCTCGAACGCCGCGGTCTTCTGACCCTGCAGGCGGTAGGGGTTAACCGAGTTGACGAGCGCCACCGGGTGGGAGTCGGTCAGCTCGCGCACGATGTTGAGGCAGTCGTCGAAGTTGCCGTCCACCGCCACGAGGCGGGCGCCATGCACGATCGCCTGGGCGAGCTTGCCCGCCGCGATCTTGCCCGCGGGCAGGATAACAGCGCACTGCAGCCCCGCCGCCACGGCGTAGGCAGCCGCCGACGCCGACGTGTTACCAGTGGAGGCGCAAGCCACCACCTCCACGCCAGTCTGCAGCACCTGCGAGATCGCGGTGGTCATGCCGCGGTCCTTGAACGAGCCGGTGGGGTTCGCGCCCTCCACCTTGACGTACACCTCGGCGTCCAGCTTCTCCGACAGCGCCTTGGCATAAACGAGCGGCGTGCCACCTTCCTTGAGGGTGACCACCGGGTCCGAGTCCGCAAACGGCAGCCGCTCACGGTATTCGCTGATGAGTCCTTGCCACTGATGAGCCATTATTCGTCCTCTACCCGAAAAACGCGCACCACCTCATGCACGTCACTAATCTTTCCTACAGCCTCGATGGTAGCCGCCATGTCGGCGGCAGACGCGGCGTGCGTAGTAATCGCGAGCGCCGCCAGGCCAGGCTGGCCGTCAACTTCCTGGTTGACGGCCGAGATCGACACGCCCGCCTCCGCGAACGCGTCCGTGACCTCAGCGAGCACGCCCACCCTGTCGGCCACCTGCAGGCGCACGAAGTAGCGCGAGACCGATTCCCCGGCGCCCATGAACTCCGACTCGCCGAGCACGATCTCCTGCGGGGCACGCCCACCCAGCACCTTCTTCGCCGCCGCTGCAACGACGTCGGACAGCACCGCCGACGCCGTGGGGGCGCCTCCCGCTCCCCTGCCGTAGAACATGAGTCGGTCCGCGGACTCGGCCTCGATGACCACCGCGTTGAAGGAACCGCCGATGGAGGCCAGCGGGTGGGATACGGGCACGAGCGAGGGCGCCACGCGCGTCTCGATCTTGCCGCCGGCCTGGGTTGCGGTCGCCACCAGCTTGATGACGTAGCCGTTCTTCGTGGCCGCCTCGATGTCCGCGTCCGTGATCGAGCGGATGCCCTCCACGTCGACGTCGGCGAGCGAGACCCGCTTGTGGAAGGCGAGGGAGGCGAGGATCGCGATCTTCGCAGCGGCGTCGAAGCCGTCGACGTCGGCCGTGGGGTCCGCCTCCGCGTACCCGAGCTCCTGGGCGGTGGCGAGCACCTCGTCGAAGGTGAGGCCCTTGGTGGTCATCTCATCGAGGATGTAGTTCGTGGTTCCGTTGAGGATGCCCTTGATCGCCTTGACCGAGTCCCCCGCGAGCGACTCGCGCACCGCGTAGACCACCGGCACCGCGCCGGCCACGGCCGCCTCGTAATACAGGTCGACCTTCTTTTCCTTCGCCAGGTCATACAGCTCGGGGCCGTGCTCGGCTAGCAGCGCCTTGTTGCCCGTCACTACCGAGGCGCCCGATTCGAGGGCGTGGCGGATGAGCGTGCGCGGGGGTTCGATGCCGCCAATGAGCTCGATCACGACGTCGGCCTGCTCGATGAGCCCGGCCGCGTCAGTGGTGAGCAGGGCCCGGTCGATCGCCGGGTCGCGTTCGGCGGCGAGGTTCGATACCGCGATCCCGATTAGTTCGAGGTCCGCCCCGGCGCGCGCCGAGAGCAGCGCGTTGTTTTCGGACAGCAGGCGGGCCACCTGAGTGCCCACGGTGCCGCAGCCGAGGAGCGCAATCTTGATACTCATGTCGTCCTTTCGCACTAGCCCACGTCAAGGGCGAGCTGATCCTCGATTGTCTCACGGCGGAGGATAACCCTGCAGTGTCCGTCTCTTACTGAGACAACGCCAGGGCGCGGCAACATGTTGTAGTTCGATCCCATCGAGCGCCCATAGGCCCCGGTGACGGGCACGGCCAGCAGGTCCCCGGCCGCGAGCGGCGGCAGAGCGACGTCGTGAACCACGATGTCCCCCGACTCGCAGTGCTTGCCCACCACGCGACAGCGCGCCTCCTCGCCCTCCACGAGCCGGTTCGCCACGAGCGCCGTGTACTGGGCGCCGTAGAGGGCGGGACGGAGGTTATCGGACATGCCGCCGTCCACGGAAACGTAGCGGCGCGGGCCGGAATCGGTGGCCACGTCCTTGATCGTGCCCACCGTGTAGAGGGTCATCATCGCCGGTGCCACGATCGAGCGGCCCGGCTCGATCGACACGCGCGGCGGGCGCAGGCCCGTTTGTGCCACGTGCTCGGAAACGGCGGCGGCGAGCACCCGGGCGAACTCCTCGGGGGCTGGCGGGACGGCGTCGGCGTCGGTGTAACGCACGCCGTATCCCCCGCCCAGGTCCACCTCCGTAATCTCAATGCCCTGGCCCGCTGCCCACGCCCGCACGTCCAGCACGGCGCGCGCTGCCTGTGCGAAGCCGTCAGCGGCGAGGATCTGGGAGCCGATGTGGGAGTGCAGGCCGATGAGCGAGAGCGCGGGATTCGCGGCGATGCGGGAGATGGCCTCCTGCGCCGCGCCCGTGGTCACCGACAGGCCGAACTTTTGGTCCTCGTGGGCCGTTTGGATGAAATCGTGCCCGCCGGCGTGAACGCCCGTGGTCAGGCGCACGTAGACGGGGGCGCGCGTGCCGGCCGCCCGCGCGATACGCGCCACATGCTCGATCTCGGGCAGGGAGTCGACCACGATGTGGGCCGAGCCGCACTCGAGCGCGAGCGTGATCTCGGCATCCGACTTGTTGTTCCCGTGCAGGCCGATGCGGCTGCCCGGCACGCCGGCCGCGAGCGCCGTGCGCAACTCTCCCTCGGAGGCCGAGTCGATGTTCAGCCCCTCCTTAGCCATCCAGCGGGCCACGGCCTTGCTGAGGAAGGCCTTGCCGGCGTAGTAGACGTCAGCGCCCGCGAGCGGGGCGAAGGCCACATCCATCGCGTTCTTCCAGGCCCGCGCCCGGGCACGCATGTCCGCCTCGTCCAAGATGTAGGTGGGCGTGCCAAACTCGCCGGCGATCTGCGTCACGGGCACGCCCGCCACCGCAAGCTCGCCCGACTCGGTGCGGGCGACGTTCGCCGACCACACCCCGTCCGGGCGGCCTGTCGGCTCGGGTGCGCGGGCCACCACGGTTACATCCTCTCCGGGGCGCTGACGCCGAGCAGCGCCAGACCGTTGCACAGCACCTGACCGGTGGCGTCGTTGAGCCACAGGCGGGTCTGGTGGACGGGGCTGACCGGGTCATCCCCGCGCGGGGTCACGCGCGAGATGCCGTACCACGAGTGGTACTTGCCCGCCAGCTCCTCGAGGTAGCGGGCCACACGATGCGGCTCGCGAAGCTCGGCCGCCTGCGCCACGATCACCGGGTATTGGGCGAGCGTTGCCAGCAGCTCCTCGTCCGCCTCCCCATCCAGGAGGGCCGGGTCGAAGGCATCGCGCCTCACGCCGTGCTCGGCCGCATTGCGGTCCACGGCGCAGGTGCGCGCGTGGGCGTACTGAACGTAGTAGACCGGGTTCTCGTTCGTGTTGGAGGTAATGAGGCCCAGGTCGATCTCCAGCGGGGAGTCCATCGCGGCGCGCACCAGCGAGTAGCGGGCGGCGTCCACCCCGGCCGCCTCCACCAGGTCGCTCAATACCACGATCGTGCCGGCGCGCTTGGACATCTTCACCGGCTCCCCGTCCCGCACCAGGCTCACCAGCTGGCCGATGAGGATCTCCAAGTTCTCCCCCTGGCCGGCCGTGTCACCGAAAGCGCGCGCCATCGCGTACATGCGCCCGATGTAGCCGTGGTGGTCGGCGCCCAGAATGATGACCACGCGGTCCGCGCCACGCTCGCGCTTGTTCAGGTAATAGGCGATGTCGCCCGCGAAGTAGGCCGCGTCCCCGTCGGACTTGATGATCACCCTGTCCTTGTCATCGCCGAAGTCCGTAGTGCGGATCCACGTGGCGCCGTCGGCCTTAAAGATCACGCCCTGCTCATCTAGGCGCGCGATCGCCGCATCCACCGCGCCCGACTCGTGCAGCGAATCCTCGTGGAAGTACACGTCGAACTCCACGCGGAAGTCACGCATCTCATCCTTGATCGCGGCAAACATGAGGTTGACGCCGCGCTCGCGGAAGACCTCGCGCGCCGCGTCGTCGTCAAGCCCCGCCGGGTCCGGGCGCCCGGCCGCGAGCTCGTCGGCGATCACCTGCTGGGCGATGTCGGCGATGTACTGGCCCCCGTACCCGTCCTCCGGCGCCTCCTCACCACGGGCGCGGGCGAGCAGGGACTTAGAGAAGCGGTCGATCTGGGCGCCGTGATCGTTGAAGTAGTACTCGCGTACCACGTCCGCACCGCTGGCCTTGAGGATGCGGGAAAGCGAATCGCCGACGGCGGCCCAGCGCGCGCCGCCCACGTGGATCGGGCCGGTGGGGTTGGCCGAGACGTATTCAAGGTTGATGGTGGAGCCCGCCAGCACATTCGCCGTGCCGTAGGCCTCCCCGGCCTCCACGATCGTGCGAGCAAGCTCACCCGCGGCGGCCGCGTTCAGCGTGATGTTCATGAATCCCGGGCCGGCGATATCCACGGCCGCAATCGCCTCCGAGCCTGCAATCCTGCCCTTGAGGAGTTCCGCGAGCGCGCGCGGGTTCGTGCCCGCCTTCTTTGCCAGCTGCAGGGCAACATTCGTGGCCCAATCGCCGTGTTCGCGACTGCGCGGGCGCTCGACCTTCACGTCCGGCAGGTCGGCCGGATCCAGGTTGACCTCACCGGCGGCGATCGCCTGCTCGAGCGAGGTGCGTATAAAGGCAGAAAGATCTTCAGGAGTCATGCACCAAGCATACCGGCGCCCGCCGACGCACCCAATTTGGTATCACCACACGATTCGATTCTGCGCGGCCTGCGGTGTTAGACTGACAAATCGCCGGGCCCCGATAGCTCAGGGGATAGAGCGTCTGCCTCCGGAGCAGAAGGTCGCAGGTTCGAATCCTGTTCGGGGTACTTTTCCCTCGCCCGCGCCGCGTCCTACGCCGTGCGCAAGATCGCCACCGGATCTCTGTTGACCGCCCACGCGATCGGGATGAGCGCCGTCAGCGACGAGGTCAGCACCATCACGAGCGCCACCGCCACCGTGAACTGCGGCGGAATCGGGCTCAGCCACACGCGCGCCACGACGTCGGCTGCCAGGCCCGCGAGCGCCGCTCCTAGCGCGATCGGTAGCGTCACCCTCACCAGCGTTAGTGCTGTGAGGTCTATTCGCGTGATCCCCAGCGCTCGCCGCCGCCCCAGCAGCCGGCGGTAGAGGAGCACGTAGGCAAGGGAGACCACCGTGGTGAGGACGCTACCGAGCCCGATGACGGTCAGCAGGACCGACTTCGTGTAGCTGGCAAAGTCCCCGGACGTCACGCGGTCAACAATGGCTAGCCCCGAGCTTTCGAAGGTCAGCTGGCCCGGAGACTCCTCGGCCGCGTACGTGCGGATCGCGGCCTGGATGGAGGGCACGGCGTCGATGGCATCGGCCATGACGACGATGCTACGCATGGTCTGTAGCTCGGAGTTCTGGACGACCATTGACTCGGCGAACACCTCGTATCCTGGGCGGACGGTCGCGTCCGCCACCACGGGAAACTCCCTCCCGGCGCTGGTGAGCACGACGCCGGAGGGCACCTCCCAGCCCAGCTTGCGGAGGACCTCCTCGTCGATCGCGGCCTCGCCGTCGGCGGGCGGGCGCCCGTGGGAGAGGACGAACGGCACGCTCAGGTCGGTCACCTGCCACGCGGTGGTCTTGGCGCCCGGGACGGCCGCATCCACCTCCAGTACCTCCCCCACGCCGATCACCGACTCCACGCCACGGGTGGTTCGCAAGAGCTGGACCACCTGGGCATTGAGGAGCTTGCCCGTGGCCTCGCGAACCGTGAGCACGCGCGCCGAGGGATCGTTGAGCTCGCCTGCCAAGGCCTCGCGCTGAGCCACCTGCTGTCCGGCAGTGAGCAGCGCGCCGAGCGTCGCACCGAGCGAGACGATAAAGAGGAGGAGGGTGGGGACCACCTGCCGGCGCGCGTCCCGCCGCGCCTCGCGTAGCAACTGCACCAACCTCATACCTCCACCCCCGCGCTGACATCGAGCACGTAATCGCACGCCTCGATGACAAACGGGTCGTGCGTGGCGACGACGACGGTGCGGCCGGCACGTGCCTCCTCCTGGAGGAGGGAGAGGATAGTCTGCGCGTTGCCGCGGTCAAGGTTTCCGGTCGGCTCGTCGGCGAGGATGATCGCCGGGCTATTAATGAGCGCGCGAGCCATCGCGGCGCGCTGGCCCTGGCCGCCCGAGATCTTGGTGGGGCGCTTGCCCTCGAAGCCGCTCAGCCCCACCTTGGCCAGTAGCTCCGTACCGCGCTCAACGAGCTGTCGGTACGTGTTGCCCACGTAGAGTCCCGGCTCCACCACGGAATCGAGGATCGGTGAGAAGTCGTCCAGCTCGGAGTCCTGAAAGACGAATCCAATGTTGCGGGCCCGAAAGGTGCTGCGCTGAAAGTCGCTTAGCCCGCTAACGTCCCGCTCCCCAACACAGACCGCCCCCGAGCGCGGCTGAAGCATGAGCCCGAGGATATAGAGGAAGGTCGACTTCCCGCAGCCGGACGGGCCGGTGAGGGCCGTGAGTGCCCCGGGGTGGAAGTCGTAGGAGAGCCCCTCGAGCACGCTTGGGCCCTTGCCATAGGCGAAGCTCACGTTGTTGGCGCGCAGCGTGTCCATCAGTCGCCCTCGCCGAAGACGCGGATCTCGCTTCCCACATCGATCCCGTCGACGACCGCGACGCCCTGGGAAGCGCCCAGCACCACGACGTCGTGCCGCTCGCCGGCGGCGTCGACGACATAGGTGGCGCCGAGTGCGTCGGTCATGATGGCCGAGCGCGGCACGAGCGGGCCGGAGACCTGCGGCACAATCTCGATGATCGCCTGAAGCTCGCTGCCGGGGGTGAGCCCCTCGCAGTCGTCGTCGCACACGGTGCCACCGCCGACGCCTTGGATCTTGACCTCGTAGGTGAAGGACTCCTCGTTCTTGCGGGTCTCGCCCACCACACTGCTCCACTCGTGCTCGCCGTTCGTGAGGCGCACCTGGGCCTCGGCGGGCAAGAGGGCCTGCTGTGATTCGTTGAGCACAAGGAAGACGCGCGGAGTGCCGGCCGGTGCGGACACCACCACTTCTCCCCCGGCAAGTAGCGCGCCCTTTTTGAGGACCTTCCGGTCGAATGTGAGCTCGGCGGGCAGGCTCGGGCTGGCCACCAGCTGCCCGAGCTGAACCGTTCCCGTAACAGGCTGGCCCGTGTCCTTTTGCCACTGGCGCACGTTCTTCTCAGCGATCGGCCCGAAGTCTGAATCCACGGCCCCCGGGTAGCCGAGCGCGTTGAGGTAAGCGTTGAGCTGCTTGACGTCCGCGCCCGTCATGCCACGGGAGAGGTCGCGATAAAACGGGACGTCGCCGTCGACGACGCCGACGGGCAGCCCGCCCACTTCGTACAACGTCTGCCCGGCGGAGAACACCTGATCCTCGGCCACGAACGTCACGACTCCGGGGAGCACGTTCGTTGCTAGTGTCGTGCTATCCACGTCAACGCTCGCGCCAAAGCTCAGGCTACGGCCCACGCTTCCCGTCTCCACCGTGACGGTTGCGGGCGCGGCCTTGACCGGCAACGCCTCCTCACCGCGGAGAACGACGTAGCCCGCACCCAGCCCGAGGCCGGCAGCAACCAGCACCGTGAGGAAAAATGCGATGACCCGGCGCATCGTGCCACCCTTCTTTTTCGATCAGCAACGCCTTTTGGTCAAAAGCGCTCCTCCACATTGAAACGCTATTACTTTAATCACATAAATCCCAGTACACCTCAGATAGGAGATCGGATCATGTACATTAGAAAGACTCTCATTGCTCTTTCCACCTCGCTCGCACTCGCACTGAGCATCGCTGCTCCGGCAACAGCTGCCTCTCGAAGCGGAACAGCAACCTGCCCGGCGGGAGTTGCCGGGGGGCATCTCCGCCTATTCCGAGCAACGGTTTCCTAGTAACTACATGTATGTGAAGGTCGGCACCTCAGTTAAGGACGGAACAGGTCACGACCGTTTGCAGATCGACACCAACCTAAAGACTGCATTTTGGTACGCCCAGAGTCCGAGTCTTCGTAAAGCAGCCGGCTACTGTAACCCGCGTTAGTTGTCTCTCATGTTCATATCTTCTCGCAGCTGCAAGAGTTTACGCGTCGTTGGTGTTGCCCTGTGTGCCGCTCTCATACTCGCCGGCTGCTCCTCACAAGAGGAAACCACGGCGCCCACTGGCACTCCCGACAACCCACGGGACGTCACCGCGTGGTCTCCCTCAGTGATCCCGACGAGCGCCCCCATCACCGAAGAACAGCAGGAAGCATCGCGGCTCGAGCAGGTAACGCAGATCCTCCAGGCTTACGACCTTCCCGCACCCCCCTCCGAGGTCGAGCTCCCGCCGGTCGTGCGACGGGTGAGCTACGAGGATTCCGGCCCCCTCATCGCACAGTGCCTGACGGACAACGGCTTTTCCAGCACGTCTTCGGGTGGAATCATCACCACGCTCGACGTGGCCGATGAACAGGAGAAGTCCTTCGCCAAAGTTCGCGCAGACTGTGCCGCCCAGTACCCCATCGACGCGAAATACACGCAAGAGTGGACAGCCGACCAGTGGAGGGTCTACTACGAGTACATGGTCGGGTACTACACTCCGTGCGTCGAGTCCTTCGGCATCGCGATCGACAAGGACAGTATCCCTGAAGAACGGACTTTTATCGAGAGCGCCCTGTCCGGCGCTGATAGGTGGAGTCCCGTGGCAGAATGGTTCGACAATCCCGATTATCACAAGCTGACGGACGAGACGACCCCCGAGGGCGCCGAGCTAGCTGAGGCGTGCCGGCAATCCCCGCCGAGCAACAAGCTCTTCGGCTAGTTCGCCCCGCCCCGCATCTGGTCGATCACCGACCGCGCCAACGTCGGCCGATCGGTGATGAGCCCGTCCACGCCGAGCTCGAGAGCCCTGCGCATGTCGTCGGCGTCGTTGACGGTCCACACATGCACGGCCAGGCCGCGTGCGTGGGCCAGCGCGATGAACTTCTCATCTACCACCTGGATGGTCTTGAACAGCTCGGGGACCTGCACGCATTCCACGCCGCGCTCCGGACCCGGCAGCCGGTAGGCCAGCGCGCGCGGGCCCTTGGCCGCCACCACTAGCCGCGCGATCGCGGACGTCCCCATCGAGGAGCGCACTCCCGGAAGGCGCCTGCGCATCCACGCCAGGCGGACCTCGGAGAAGGAGGCCAGGCTCACGCGGTGGGCGGCATTCTGGCGGCGAATCGCCGCCACCATCGCCGGGGCGGTCGCGTTGTTCTTCGCGTCCAGGTTAAAAATGAGGTCCGGGAACTCTTCGAGCAGGTCATCGAGGCGCACGAGCGGGTTACCCGAGTGGTCGCGCACGTGCCGCAAGTCCTTCCACGCCCAGGAGGAGACCGCGCCAGAGGCGTCCGTGAGACGGTCGAGGATCGGATCGTGAATGATGACCGCCGTGCCGTCGGCCGTCACATGACAGTCGGTTTCGACGTAGCGGAAGCCCTGATCACGCATCGCCTCAAAAGCGACGATGGTGTTCTCCGGGTGCTCGTCCCCACCACCGCGGTGAGCGAGGATGACGGGCTCGCCGATCTCCCACATGCGCTGATGAACCATGAAGCCTGCGCTCGCTAGCACATATCGGACAGATCGACCGCGCCGAAGTCCTCCAGAGCCTTGATCGGGTCCAGCAGGTTATCCTGCCCCGTAGTCTCGATCTCATGGCCCGTGTGGACCTCGAAGTGCAGGTGCGGGCCGGTGGACCAGCCCTTCGAGCCGACGTCGGCGATGTGCTGGCCGGCCCTGACCTTGTCACCCTTCTTCACGTGCACCCCGTCGTCGTACATGTGGACGTACCAGGTGGTGTATTCCTTTCCATCGATCACGTGGGCGATGACGATGAGGTTCGACGAGCGTCCTGCAATACCCTCTCCCGCGTAGACGACCTCGCCGTCGGCCATCGCGTAGATCGGTGTGCCGGCCGGGGCTGCCATATCCTGGCCCAGGTGGAAGGATGAGGTGTAGGAGATCGGGTCAATGCGCAACCCGAAGGGCGAGGTGAGGCGGTAGGTGCCCGCCGCCATCGGCATGACCACCAGGTCGGATTCGGACTTGAAGGCCGAGGCGAGCGAGTTCGCTCCCCCGCGCAACTCGCACTGGATAGCAGCCCCCGAATACGTGCGTTCGAAACCACGATAGCGGGCCGAGTCCGCCGCGCCGCTCGTCTTCTTCAGGGTGTCCGGGACCGTGGGCTGCGGGGTGGCCACCGTGGAGGTGGCCAGGTTCTGCGCGCCCTGGACGGCCGAGGCGGAATACAGGCTGCCGAATAGGATGCCGGTGACTGCGGAGCCGGCGACGACGGCGCTGAGCACGCCTGCCGTGGCGGGATTCTTCGCCTCTTTGAAGAGCCGGCGGAAGAATGAGAGCTCCTTGGTGGCCCGCGGAGCAACGGGCGGGAGCTCGATCACTTCAGTGACCTGGGCGTCGCGAAGTTGAGCTTCGCGGGCGAGCCGGAGATCACGGCGCGATGGTCGCACAGTTTCACGCTCAGCCAATCCGGCCCCTCCTCTTTCTTGTGCGCACAATATCGGGAAAACCCCGGACATCTCCCAATGATAACGGTTTGATAACGCTACCGCGAGTAGTATTCACAACCTCGGGACTGAACTCCCTATGATGTGAGCCACTGCCGGTGAAGTCTCACTTGTCATGGTCACGAAATGGTCGCGGCGGCGCTACTTCTGCATGGCGTCGCGAACCTCGCCGATCAGCTCCTCAATCACATCCTCGAGGAAGAGCACGCCCCGCACCTCGCCGTCCACCACCACGCCCGCCAGGTGAGTGCCGTCCTTCTGCATGGAGCGCAGAGCCGTCTCGATCTCGTCCTTCGAATCCACCTTCGACATGGTGCGGATCTTCCACGGCGCCAGCGGCGCGTTCCGCCGCCCGGGCGCCACGTCGATGATGTCCTTGAGGTGGACGTAACCGACAATCTCGCCGCCCTCCTCAACCGGGTAGCGCGAAAACCCGTGCTGGGCGATCTCTGCCTCCAGCTCGGCCGGGGTGGTCTGCGGCATGACCATGACTAGCTGCTCGGTTGCCACCATGAGGTCGCCAGCCGTGTACTCGGAGAACTCGAGGGCGGAGGAGATGAGGCCGACGTCCGCGTCGAGCACGCCTGCATTCTTCGAGGCCTGCACGATCGATGCCACCTCGTCCACCGTGAACGCTGCGCCCACCTCGTCCTTGGGCTCGAGCCCGAAGACGCGGATGATGTGGTTGGCGAACCAGTTGAGGGAGAAGACCACCGGGTGGAAGATCTTCGAGACGAACACAAGCGGGGGCACCAGGATATAAGCCGCCCGCTCGGGGGTGGTGACCGACAGGTTCTTCGGCACCATCTCCCCCAGCACCACGTGCAGATAGACCACCAGCGCGAGCGCCAGCACCAGCGCGATCGGGTGGAGGAACGACGCGGGCACGCCCGCCGCCTCGAGCGGGCCCTCGATCCAGTGCGCGATCGCCGGCTCCGAGATCGCGCCGAGCGCCACCGAGGCGAGCGTGATCCCGAGCTGGCAGGTGGCAAGCATAAGGGTGACGTTCTCCAGGGCGTAGATGACGGTCTTGGCCGACTTCTTCCCCGCGTCCGCCAGCGGTTCCACCCGCGAGCGCCGGGCGCCCATGACCGCGAACTCGCCGCCCACAAAGAACGCGTTGGTCAGCAGGAGCAGGCCCGTGACAAGGAGTGCCATTCCGATGCTCATTCGTCCACCCCGCAAATCCGCACCTGTTCGATGCGTCGGCCATCCATGGTGGCAACCACCGCGCGCACGCCGTCTTCCTCCACCTCGTCCCCTACCTCGGGCATCCGCCCGAGCCGGGCCATCATCCAGCCGCCCACGGTTTCCCACGGGCCCTCGTCCGGCACGTCGAGCCCGAGCTCGCGGGCCACCTCGTCCGGGCGCATGAGGCCGGGGATCATCCAGCTACCTCCAGAGACGATATGCGTGCGCACGCGGCGCCGGTCGTGTTCGTCGGCCACGTCGCCCACGATCTCCTCCACCGCGTCCTCGAGGGTGACGATGCCCGAGGTACCGCCGTATTCATCGACGACGACAGCCATCTGCAGCCCCTCGGCGCGCAGCTGCACGAGGAGCGGGGCGAGCGCGATGGTCTCGGGCACGCGCGTGGGTTCGACCAGCAACGACGACGACGTCACGCGCACCTGCCCGCGCGCCTCGTAGGGGATCGCCACCGCGCGGCGCAGGTGGACGAAGCCGCGGATGTCGTCGAGGTCCTCGCCGATGACGGGGAAGCGGGAGTGTCCGGTCTCGGCAGCGCGCGCGATGACGTCGGCCGCCGTGTCGTCCACGTGGAGGGCGGCGACCCGCCCGCGGTCGGTCATGACGTCCACGGCGGTCAGCGCGCCGATGTCGATCGAGCGGGTGAGCAGACGGGCGGTGGGCAGGTCGAGCGTGCCCTCCTCCGCCGAGTGCCGCACGAGCGCGGCGAGCTCGGAGGCCGAGCGCGCACCCGAGAGCTCCTCGGCCGGCTCGATGCCGAACTTGCGCAAGATCCAGTTCGCGGTCTCGTTCAGCAGCACGACCACCGGCTTGAACACCGCCGTGAAGATGCGCAACGGGAGGGAGACGAAGGCGGCGGTGGAGAGCGGCTCGGCGAGCGCCATGTTCTTGGGGATGAGCTCACCGAACAGCATGGAGGCGACGTTAATGATGATGAAGGCCAGCGTCGCGGCGGTGCCGACCGCCGCTGCGGGCGCCAGGCTGCCCAACAGGCCAGAGAAGAAGTGTTGCAGCGGGGCCGTGGCCACGTAGCCGAGCAGGATCGTCGTCATCGTAATGCCCACCTGGCACGAGGACAGCTGGAGGGAGAGGTGATGCAGGGCCTTTTGCACGCGCCCGGCCTTCGCGTCCCCCGACTGGGCGCGGTCATCGATCGTGGCTGGATCCAGGGCGACGAGCGAGAATTCGGCGGCAACGAACAGGGCGTTGCCCGCAATAAGTACAAGGGCAAGACAAAGCAATATGAGATCAGTGGCCACGGGCCACCTCTTGTCGTCCTTCCATACCCACCATCGTAACCCACCGCCTGGGCGCGCTGCGGCCCCGCCCTCGCCCACAGGGGAATTCTTGAATCATCACGGGAGTTTTCTTGACGCTAAGAGATTTTGACCGGCGAAAACACCCCGATTTGAGGCCAGTTTTGGGACTTTGCTCCCCCGTGCGAAAGAAAGATCACTAGGCTTGGATACATCGGTCATCCAACGAACAAGTGAGGCAGACAGTGTCGTCAACCAACTCCGATGATTTTGGCGCGAACCAGGGTTTTATCGAAGATCTTTACGCGGCATACCTTCAAAACAAGGACGGGGTCGGCCCCCAGTGGGCCGAGATGTTCCGTAGCTGGGAAGCACAGGGCCGCAAGCCTGCGGGCGCGGCGAGCGAGGCCGGCGTCGTGAACGCCCCGGAGCCGAAAAAGGAAGTGACGCCCGCCCAGCGCGCCGTCCACTCCCAAGCCGATCGCGCTTCCACCCCCACCACGAACGTCACCCGTTCCGACCTGCCCCCGCAACCGCGCGCCGCGGCCGCCCCCGCCATCACCCCCTACGCCACGTCCTACTCCCTCCGCCCGGCCAGCGCCGAAGCGGACATGGACCCCAAGGCCAAGGACGTCACGGCCCTCAAGGGCGGGGACCGCGGGCTGGCGAAGAACATGGACGCCTCACTGTCCATCCCCACCGCCACCTCGCTGCGCGCCATGCCCGCGCGCGTCATGTTCGACAACCGCGCCGTCATCAACCGTTACCTCGCGGCCACCCGCGGCGGCAAGATCTCCTTCACCCACCTCATCGCCTACGCCATGGTCGAATCGCTGGCCGAAATGCCAGAGATGAACGTGGCCTACTCGATCGAGGATGGCAAGCCGTCCCTGGTCGAACCCAAGCACGTCAACCTGGGCATCGCGATCGATGTCGCCAAGCCCGACGGCACACGCACGCTCGTCGTTCCCTCAATCAAGGCCGCCGAGACGAAGACGTTCTCCGAGTTCGTGGCCGCCTACGAGGAGCTGGTAGACCGCGGGCGCGCGGGCAAGCTCACGATCGAGGATTACCAAGGCACCACCGCCACACTCACCAACCCCGGCGGGCTCGGCACCACCGAATCCGTGCCGCGCCTCATGGTCGGCCAGGGGCTCATTGTGGGCGTCGGCTCCATGACCTACCCGCCCGAATTCCAGGGCACCGCCGATGAGACGATCGCCCGCCTGGGCGTGTCGAAGGTGGTCCACATCGGCTCCACCTACGACCACCGCGTCATCCAGGGCGCCACCTCCGGGCGCTTCCTGCGCCTCATGGAAAACAAGTTGCTCGGCGAGGATAGCTTCTACGAGCGCGTCTACCTCTCGTTGCGCGTGCCCTACACGCCCGTCGTGTGGGAAAAGGACATCGAGTACGACGCCGAACGCGAACTCGGCAAGCCCGCCCGCATCGCCGAACTGATCCACGCCTACCGCTCGCGCGGCCATCTCATCGCGGACACCGACCCGCTATCCTTCCACCTGCGCCGCCACCCGGACCTGGAGATCGGCTCCTACGGGCTCAGCCTGTGGGACCTCGACCGCTCCTTCCCCACCGGCGGCTTCGCCGGCACCAGCCACCTCACGCTACGCCAGATCCTCACCAACCTGCGCGAGGCCTACTGCCGCACCGTGGGCATCGAGTACATGCACATCCAGGACCCGGTCCAGCGCAAGTGGTTCCAGGAACGCCTCGAGCGCACGCCTGAGGCCACCACGCCCGAACAACGCGTGCGGATCCTCGAAAAGCTCAACCAGGCCGAAGCCTTCGAGGTCTTCCTCCAAACCAAGTACGTGGGACAGAAGCGCTTCTCGCTCGAAGGCGGCGAGTCCCTCATCCCGGCCCTCGATTCGATCCTGGACGGCGCCGCCGACGACGGGCTGCACGAGGTCGCCATCGGCATGGCCCACCGCGGCCGTCTCAACGTGCTGACCAACATCGCCGGCAAGTCCTTCGGCCAGGTCTTCTCCGAGTTCGACGGGGTGATGGACCCGCGCAAGCCGGGCTCGGGCGACGTCAAGTACCACCTCGGCACCGAGGGCACCTACACCTCCGCCCGCGGCGACCAGGTGGGCGTATACCTCGCCGCGAACCCGTCCCACCTCGAGGCAGCCGACGGCGTGCTCGAGGGCGTGGTGCGCGGCATGCAGGACCAGCTCGACGACGACGGCGGCGCCGTGGTCCCCCTCCTCATTCACGGCGATGCGGCCTTCTCCGGCCAGGGCGTGGTCACCGAGGTGCTCAACCTCTCCCAGCTGCCCGCCTACCGCACCGGCGGCACCATCCACATCATCGTCAACAACCAGATCGGCTTCACCACCGCCCCGTCGAACTCGCGCTCCTCGCGCTACACCACCGACATCACCAAGGGCCTGCAGCTGCCAATCTTCCACGTCAATGGAGACGACCCGGAGGCCGTGTGCCGGATGGCCCGCATGGCCTACGACTACCGCATGCAGTTCAAGAAGGACGTCATCCTCGACATCATCTGCTACCGCAAGCGCGGCCACAACGAAGGCGACGACCCGTCGATGACCCAGCCGATCATGTACTCCCTGGTGGACGAAAAGCGCACCACGCGCCAGCTATACCAGGAGGCCCTGCTCGGCCGCGGCGACATCTCTGACGAGCAGGCCGCCAAGGTGGAGGACGACTTCCACGCCCTACTCGAGAAGGCGTTCCAGGACGCGCGCGAGGCGGAGAAGAAGGCCGAAAACGACGAGGCCGACGCCGCCGACGCGCTCGGCATGCCCGCCTCCCAGCAGGAGGACGCCGGCACGATGGTCGGCTGGACCACCGCCGTCTCCCCCGAAATCCTCCAGCGCATCGGCCGGGCCCACACCACCCCGCCGGAGGGCTTCACCCCGCACAAGAAGATCATGGCGCTGTTCGACAAGCGCAACAAGATGGCCCACGAAGGCCACATCGACTGGGGCTTTGGCGAACTGCTCGCCTTCGGCTCCCTCCTCATCGAGGGCGTGCCCGTGCGCATGTCCGGCCAGGATTCGCGCCGCGGCACGTTCACCCAGCGCCACGCCGTGGCCCACGACCTGGTGACGGGCGAGGAGTGGACGCCGCTCATGGGCCTGACCGAAGACCAGGCGCGGTTCAAGATCTACGACTCGGCCCTCTCCGAGTACTCGATCATGGCCTTCGAGTACGGCTACTCGGTGCAACGCCCAGACGCGCTCGTGCTGTGGGAGGCCCAGTTCGGCGACTTCGCCAACGGCGCCCAGACCGTGGTGGACGAGTTCATCTCCTCCGCCGAACAAAAGTGGCACCAGACGGCGTCGATCGTGCTGCTGCTCCCCCACGGCTACGAGGGCCAGGGCCCGGACCACTCCTCGGCCCGCATCGAGCGCTACCTGCAGCTGTGCGCGGAGGACAACATGATCGTGGTTCAGCCCTCCACCCCGGCAAACTACTTCCACATGCTGCGCGAACAGGCCTACCGCCGCCCGCGCAAGCCCATGATCGTCTTCTCCCCCAAGCAGCTCCTGCGCCGCAAGGGCGCGGACTCGATGGTGGAGGAGTTCACCTCGGGCACGGTGCAAAAGGTGATCGGCGAGACCCAGGAGCTCGGCACCGTGGATCGGGTGCTGCTGTGCACCGGAAGGATCTACTACGACCTCATCGAGGAGCGTGCCAAGAAGGGCGATGACCGCACCGCGATCATCCGCGTCGAGCAGCTCTACCCCAACCCGGTGGAGGAGCTTCGCGCTGAGCTCGACAAGTACCCGAACGCCGAGGTGTTCTGGGTGCAGGACGAGCCCGCCAACCAGGGCGCCTGGGCGCACTTCGCGCTCGACATGTTCGTGGAGCTCGACCGCGGTATCACGCGCATCTCGCGCCCGGCCGCCGCCTCGACAGCCGCGGGCATGATCGGCCGCCATCGTATCGAGGCCGAGGAGCTCATGCGCCAGGCCTTCGCGCGGTAATGGCGCGATAACATCGAGATATTGCCGACCACGTGGCCCCTGCCTTCGGGTGGGGGCCACGTACTCTATAATGGGCGTGTGAGCATCCGAGTATTCTTCGTAGGCGACGAACTGGTGGCGGGCTACGGCGATGCCCGCGCCCTGGGCTGGGTGGGGCGCACCATCGCGCGCTCCCCAAGCGACCCACCCCTCATGCCGATCTCGCTCGCCTATCCCGGCGAAACCACCGACCGGCTGGTGTCACGCTGGGAGGCTGAGGTGCTCCCCCGCCTCGATCGCGACGCCGACAACCGCCTGGTGGTTGGCCTCGGTTCACACGACCTGTCGGTCACCTCAACTTCGCGCTCTCGCCTGTACCTGGCCAACATGCTCGACACGGCCGTGCGCCGGGGCATGAGCCCCTTCGTGGTGGGCCCGCCGCCGCGGCTCAACATCGCTGCCCGCGACCAGGCCGAGCTCACCCGGGCCTTTTCCGAGGTGTGCGAGAGGCGCCAGATCCCATTCGTCGACACCTACAATCCATTGCGCGATCACGAACAGTGGCTGACTGACATGGCCACCTCCGCCGACTCCTACTGCCCCCGCCAGGCCGGCTACGGCCTCATGACCTGGCTGGTGCTCCACAAGGGCTGGCACCGCTGGCTGGGCATCGAGCCGCCCACGGCCGACTAGCACGTTGAAAGGGGGAGCGCGGATCGCGCTCCCCCTCTTCAGTTCAGTGCGTCTTAGCCGACGCGGATGTAGATCGGGTTACCGTAGATCGGCCCCTCCATGACGCCCGTGGCAGGGTTGCGGGCCGCGATGTGCTGGCCATTGCCGGTGTAGATGCCCACATGGCCGGGCCACCACACGAGGTCACCAGGCTGGGCCTCCGCGGCGGAGACCTGCTGGCCGGCGTACAGCTGAGAGCCAGACGAGCGCGGCAAGGAGATGCCGGCTAGCGCGTACACGTAGGAGGTGAAGCCCGAACAGTCAAAGCCGGCGGGCGACGTGCCGCCGTAGACGTACGCGGAGCCGGCGTAGGAACGCGCGATTCCCACAATGCCGGAGGCTGCCGGGGCGGGGGCCGCGGCAGGCTCTGCGTAGGTGGCTTCGGTCGCCGCCTCGGAGGAGTCCGCGCGGGCGGTCTGCGCGGCCTGGGCGGTCTGCGCGGTCTCGACGGCCGGCGCGGCAACGGCCGGGCTCTCGGCCTCAACAGTCACGGCCTCGAACTGCCACTCACCCTCGGCGGTGGTGGCCAGCGACGCGGAGGAAGCTTCAGGGGCAACGACCGCAGGGGCAACGGCCTCAGGCCGGGCCGCCGGCTCGGCCTCGGTATCAGCGAAAGCGATAGGGGCAACCATACCCACCATGGTCGATGCCGCGAATGTGGACGCGGTGGTGATGCGAGTAGCGGAGTGGTTGCGCTGCTTGATCACGCGACGATCGGCACGAGACATGAGGCTCCTTGTCAGACAATCATTTGATAACGAAACCATAACAAAGGATCACAGCAGGATCACACCATCGTCCACACCTGTGGACGACTTCACAGGCCCGCCCGCGGGCGAATATATGCTGGCCGATTGAAGAGTTTTGGACGATTCCGGGCCGATCTGCTCATATACGAAGATCACCCTGGAATCGTCCAGTAAATTCAAACCGGCGGCAAGCCGGCAGGAAACCCGGCGGAGAAACCCGGGCAAAAAGAAATGGCCGGAGACAACTCCGACCATTTACCTAGGCGTTGGGGCGCTTGCCGTGGTTCGCACTCTTCTTCTTGCGATCCTTGCGCTTCCGTCCACGCTTCGACATGTTTACTCCTCCGGTAGATAGGTCTCAAGTGTATCTTTTCAGCCGGTATCCTACCAACCTACTCGCCAACGATGTGTGTGATCTTCGTACGCAAAGACTCGGGCGCCTCCTGGGAGCAGCACCCGCGGCGGATCACCTTGCGCACCACGATCTCCTCCTCGATCCTCGCCGCGCACGCCCTACACGTGGCGCCGTGGCGGAGAAGGCGGCGGGCGTCATCGTCGGAAATCTCGTCATCCACCAGCTCGAAGAGGTGGTCGAGCACCTCCTCACAGCCGCACTGGGCGCACGTGCACTCCCCGTGGCAGGTGCAGGCCTCGAGTTTGGACATGAGCTCGTCAAACTCCTTCATCACACGTTCTCCTTGACATATCCCAGATCGCGCGCGTAGTCGCGCAGGGCCTCACGCAACTGGGTGCGGCCCCGGTACAGGCGTGACATGACGGTCCCGATCGGGGTGCCCATGATGTCCGCGATCTCCTGGTAGCTAAAACCCTCCACGTCGGCCAGGTAGACCGCCGTACGGCGCTCGTCCGAAAGCTGGTCGAGTGCCTGCCGGATATCCTCGTTCGGCAACAGTTCAAGCGCGAGCATCTCGGCGGACTCCAGCCCGCGCGAGTGGTGGAACGAGGCCTTGTATTCCTGCCAGTCCTCCACCTCGGCCGCGGCCTCCTGGGGCCGGCGTTGGCGCTTGCGATAGGAGGAGATGAAGGCGTTGTTGAGGATCCGGTACAGCCACGCCTTGAGGTTGGTGCCTGGCGTGAACTGGTGGAAGGAGGCGAAGGCCTTGGCGAAGGTCTCCTGGACGAGGTCCTCGGCGTCCTGCTGGTTGCGGGTGAGCCGCAGGGCTGCGCCGTAGAGCTGGTTGAGGTAGGGCATCGCGTCGCGCTCAAAGCGGGCGGTGCGCTCCTCGGGCGTCTCCTCGACCGTCATGGCATCTCCTCCATCCATCACCGGGGCAAACGCACAGGGCGCCGCGGTCTATTCCCGCGGCGCCCTGTGAGCTACCTTGCTACGCCCTCCCGGACGATCGTGGTGACCTCCAGGTCTTCGGTGAAGACGACGGCATTCGCCGGCTCCCCCACCTTCCACTCGAGGGTCACGCCCGGGTCGGCTTGGGTCAGCCCGACGGCGTGGGCCGGGGCTCCCACCCCGCACCGCACGGCGTCCTCCATGTCGAGGTACCCGCCGCGGACCATCCGCTGGACCTCCTCGGCCACGCGAGCAGTGCCGCCCGCAATGGCGCCGTTGCGCGAAAGCCGCGCGACGCCGTCGACAATATCCACATCCTGCCCGCCGAGCACGTACTTGCCGTCCGGCATGCCCGCACCTTCCATCGCGTCGGTCACGAAGACCACGCCGAGCGGGTTCTCTCGCTGGATGAAGGTAACGACGTCGGCGACCAGGTCGGGGTGGACGTGGACCGTGTCGGCCACGAGCTCGACCACCGCCTCTCCCCTGCGCGCCGCCGCCATGAGCTCGCGGACCGGGCCCGGGGCGCGGTGCCCGAGCGGGGGCATCGCGTTGAACAGGTGAGTGGCCATCTGCGGCGGCTTAGTAAAGCCGATCTTCGCGGCGTAGGCCGAGGTGGCCTCGATGACCGCGCGGGTCTGCTCTTCGTCGGCCGAGGTGTGACCCCACGAGGGCACGGCCCCGTAGTCGAGGAGCAGCTGGGCGGCCTCGATGGCGTTGTCCACCTCAGGCGCGATCGTCATCGTCTTAATCCAGCCCTTGCCGGCCTCGAGCCACCCACGCAGCTCATCCAGATCCGGCATACGGATCGCGGCCGGGTTCTGGGCGCCACACTTGGCGGGCGAAATGTAGGGGCCCTCCAGGTGGATGCCCACCAGCTTGCCCTCCTCGCACGCTTGCGCCAGCCCCTTGATCGGGGTCAGCGTGTCAATGAGCGAGACGGTGGAGGCGATGAGCGCCGTCGTGCCGAAGGAGCGGTGGGCCTCGACGGCCTTATCCACGCCCTCGGCGCTCGGGTCGTCGGGGAAGGAGGCCCCGCCGCCGCCGTGGCAGTGGACGTCGATAAAGCCCGGTGTCACCCAGCCCTCCACGCCCTCCTCCACGGGGAAGACCTCGGCCACGACGCCGTCCTCCAAGCGCACGCCCGAGCCGACGATCTTGCCGTAGCCGTTAAGGAGCTTGCCGCGAAGCTCGATCACTTGAGGACCTCCCAGCGCGTGCGGTACATGTCGGTGTTCGTCAGCTTCGAGGCGGCCGCCTCGTCACAGAAGACGACGACCGACGGGTGCATCTGCGTGATCGACGCCGGGCAGGAGGCCGAGATCGGGCCCTCCACCATGCCGGCGATCGCGTCGGCCTTGTTCTCGCCGAGAGCGATGAGGAGCAGGTGCTTGGCCTCCATGATGGTGCCCAGGCCCTGAGTGACGCACTTGTCCGGCACCAGGTCAAGGTTGCCCTCGAAGAAGCGGGCGTTGTCCTTGCGGGTCTGGTGGGTCAGCGCGTCCACGTGCGTGCGCGAGACGAGCGAGACGCCCGGCTCGTTGAAGCCGATGTGGCCGTTGGCGCCGATCCCCAGGATCTGCAGGTGTACCCCGCCGTTGTCGCGAATGTCGGCGTCGTAGGCCTCGGCCGCCGCGTACGGATCGTCGGCCTGACCGTTCGGCGTGTGGAGGTTGTCCTCCGTCAGGCCCGTTTTTTCATCCCCCACGAGCTCGGTACGCAGCACGTTGCGGTAGGCCTCCGGGTGGGCCGGGTCGATGCCGACATACTCATCGAGCGCGAAGGCCTTCGCGTCCGCGAGCGTGAAGTCGCCAGTGGCGTGGGCCTCGCGCAGCTGGGCGTACAGCCCGAGCGGGGTGGAGCCCGTAGCGACGCCGAGGTTCTTCGGCTCGGCGCCCTTCATCGTGTTCATCAGGTAAGCGGCGGCAGCCTTGGCAAGTTCCGTCTCGTCGCTGAAAATTCCGATCTGCATGTTTCTTCTCGCTTTCTTAACTGATGGCATCTGCAAACCACGACGTGATCGTGGTCGGGTGGGTAATGGCCGTGCCGACGACGACCGCGAAGGCGCCCGCGTCCATGACGGCCTTGGCGTGCTCGGGCGTGTGAACGCGGCCCTCGCAGAAGACCGGCAGGTCGGGGAAGGTGGTCACGATCTCGCGCAACAGCTCGAGGTCCGGGCCCACACTCTTCGGGCGCTCGCCCGTGTAGCCGGACAGGGTGGTCGACAGGATGTCGGAGCCAGCCTCGGCCGCCATCACCGCGTCGTCAAACGAGCCGCAGTCGGCCATGACGAGGGCGTCGTCCTTCTTCAGCTCGGCCACCGTCTCGGCGTAGGTGCGCCCGTCAGGGCGGGGGCGGCGGGTGGCGTCGATCGCCACGATGTCCGCACCGGCCATGATGCAGGCGCGCGCGTGGCGCAGGGTGGGGGTGATGTAGACGCCGTCGTGACCCTCTTTCCACAGGCCGATGACAGGCACGTCCACCTGCCCCTTGATAGCGGCGATGTCTGCCAGGCCCTGGCAGCGGATCGCGGCGGCGCCACCACGCTCGGCCGCGAGCGCGATCTGTGCCATGGTCTCAGGGTGGCGCATAGGCTCGCCCGGGTATGCCTGCGCGGAGACGATCAGGCGCCCGCGCAGCGATTCGATGAGCTGATGCATTTAGACTTCTTTCCTCATGAAGTTGATCGCCGCCCCGTACAGGGGCGCGGCGGACCCGAGTTCGCCGAGCTTGATCGGCACGGTGGCGACCGGGTCCATTGCGCGCGCAACAAATCCCGCGTAAACATTTTGCCACCATTCCTCCCCCGAGCGCGTCATCGAACCGGAAAGAACAATGACGGAGGGGTCGATACAGTTGGCAAGCGTGGCGAGCGATTCGCCCGTGGCGTAAGCCGACTCGTTGAAGACGGCCCGCGCCAGCTCGTTGCCGGATTCGGCGAGGTCCTGGAGCTCCTTGCCGTTGGTGACCTCCGGGTCGGCGGCGCCGCGGCGGGAGTTGTACCAGTTCGTGATCCCATGCCCGGAAGCGATGGCCTCAATGTGGCCGGTGCGCCCGCACGAGCAGGGCATGCCCTCGGCCAGGTGGTGGTGGATGTGCCCGTAGTGGCCGGACAGGAAGTGATCACCAAAATCGATCTGGCCATCGCGGATGAGCGCGCCCCCGATCCCGGTGCCGAGCGCCATCGACACCACCGACGTCGCCCCCTTGCCCGCACCCATGACGGCCTCGCCCAGCCCGTGGGCGTGGACGTCGTTGATGACGTGGACGGGCAGGCCCGTGGCCTGGGACAGCATCTCCCCCAGGCGCGTCCCGGCCCATCCGGGCATCGTGTTCGTAGCTGAGACGATCGCGCCCGTGGCCGGGTCGACCACACCCGCGCTGGCGATTCCGATGCCGAGGAGAGAGCGGTTAGCACACGCATCCACCACCATGTCGCGGATGCGCCGTGCCACATCGGCACCGCCAGCGCGAGCGAGAGTCTTCATGGATTGGCTTTCGCCGACGCACAGGTGCTCGGCGTCGGCGAAAGCCCAACCCACCTTGGTGCCACCAATATCGATCGTCAGGATCTCGGCACCAGCCATGGTCCCCTCCTAGTTGAGATGCCCGGTTTCCCGGAGCACGCGGGCCACGGCCTCCACGTTCTCACCCTCAAGAGCGAGGACGGGCTCGGGCATCGTGTTCGTCTCGAACACGCCGAGCAGCATGAGCGCCGTCTTGAAGGCGCCGACGCCGGCCGCGAAGCCCACCTCACCAGAGGCAACCTGGACGATCCGCATGAGGCGGGTCGCCTCATCCTGCAGCTCGCGCACCCGGCCCCAATCGCCGGCCTGGTAGGCGCGCCACTGCTCGACGAAGATGACCGGGTCAACGTTCGCCAGGCCCGGCACCGAACCGTCCGCGTGGGACATGTAGGCGCCGTCCACCACGACCTCGTGCCCGGTGAGCAGGGCCAGGTCAAGGCTCTCCTCGTCACGGGCCTGGGCCAGGAAACGGAAGGAGACGTCGTCGCCGGACGAATCCTTCACGCCCGCCAGCACGCCCTCTCGGGCGAGCTCGAGGATGAGCGCCGGGGCGAGCTTGACGTGCACGCACACCGGAATGTCGTAGGCGAACAGCGGCAGGTCCACCTCCTCGTGGACGAGGCGGAAGTGACGCTTGATCTCCTTCGGGCCCAGGATTGCGTAGAAGGGGGCGGTGGCGACGATGGCGTCGGCGCCGAGCTCCTTGGCCACGCGAGCGTGCTCAATCGTGCGCTTGGTGGTCATGTCGATGACACCGACCAGCACGGGCACGCGGCCCGCCACGATCCGCACGGCGTTCTCGATGACCTCGCGGCGGCGCTCATCGGTGGAGAACACGACCTCGCCGGAGGAGCCGAGGACGAACAGGCCATCGACTCCGGCGTCGATCATGCGGTTAATCGAACGCTCAAACGAGGCGACGTCGAGCGCGCCGTCCGCGGTGAGCGGGGTGACAACGGGAGGGACAACTCCACGGATTTTCATTGGTCTTCCTTACAGTTGAGGATGGAGAAGCGACGGTGCCGCTCCGAGCAGTTTCTTGGTGTAGGGGTCCTTCGGGTTGGCCAGGAGCTCCTTCGCCGGGCCCTCCTCCACGACCTTGCCCTTGTTCATCACCGCAATGCGGTCGGAGATGTAACGCACGGTCTGGATGTCGTGGGAGATAAAGACCATCGCGAGCCCCAGCTCGTTCTTCAGGTCCATGAGAAGGTTGAGGATCTGGGCGCGCACCGACACGTCGAGGGCCGACGTCGGCTCGTCGGCAATGATCGCGTCCGGGCGCAGGGCGAGCGCGCGGGCGATCGCCACGCGCTGGCGCTGGCCACCGGACAGCTGGCCGGGAAGCGCGTCGAGTGCCGACTGCGGCAAGCCCACCTGGGCGATCAGCTCCTCCACGCGGGCGTCACGCTCGGCTTCGGTGCCGATGTCGTGGACGCGCAGCGGGTCGAGTAGCTGGTCACGCACGTGCATGCGGGCATTCAGCGCGGTGGCCGGATCTTGGAAGACGACCGAGACGACGCGCCCGATCTTCCGGCGGTCGGCAGCCGAACGCTTCGTCACCTCCTCACCCTTGAAGAAGACCCGGCCCGTGGTGGCCTCCTGCAGGCCACACATGACGTTCGCGGTGGTGGATTTGCCACACCCGGACTCGCCCACGATGCCGAGCACCTGGCCGGGCATGACCTTCATCGACACCCCGTCCACCGCGTGGACCTTGGTGGGGTTGAAGATAGTGCCGGCGCGGGTCTTGAAGATGACGTGCAGGTCGCGCAGTTCGATGATCGGGGTCTCGCTCATCGTGCTTCTCCCTTCGCTTCAGTGTTCTGCCCCGCCGGGACACCGGGCTGGGCAGGGGCCGGGTAGCCGGCGTCGGTCCAGGCCGAATCCGGGATGGCGGCGTAGTAGTGGTCGCGTCCGGGGATCTCCATGCGCAGCGGCGGGGTGGTGAGCCCGACGTCGGGGTGCGAGGAGCGCGGCGCGAAACGGTCGCCCGCCGGGAAGTCCTTCGGCGACGGGACCGTGCCGGGGACCTGGTGGAGCCTGTCGGCGCCCGCCTCGATCGAGAGCACCGAGCCGAGCAGGCCACGGGTGTACTCGTGGACGGGGTGGGTGAGCAGCTCCGAGGCCGGCGCCTGCTCGACCACCTGGCCGGCGTACATGACCGTGATCTTGTGGGCGACCTCGGCCACGAGGGCCAGGTCGTGGGAGACGAAGACCATCGCAAATCCGAGCTTCTCGCGCAGGTTGTTGAGCAGCTCGATGACCTGCTTTTGCACCGTCACGTCGAGGGCGGTGGTCGGCTCGTCGGCAATGATGAGCTTCGGGTCGCGGGTGAGGGCCATGGCGATGAGCACGCGCTGGCGCTGGCCGCCGGAGAGCTCGTGCGGGTAGGACTCGAGCGTGCGCTTCGGGTCCAGGCCCACCAGCTCCAGCAGCTCCTCGGCGCTGCGGGTGCCGCCGCGCGAGGTCAGCTGCTTCATCTGGCTGCGGATGAGCATGGCCGGGTTGAGCGAGGACAGGGCGTCCTGGTAGATCATCGCCATCTCGTTGCCGAGCAGCGCCTGGCGCTCCTTGGCGCTCATCTTCAGAAGGTCCTTACCCTCGTAGAAGATCTCGCCGCTGATCTCGGCGCGCGGGTCGATGAGGCCCATGACCGTGAGCGCGGTGATCGACTTACCACAGCCGGACTCGCCCACCAGGCCCATCGTCTCGCCCTTGCGGACCGAGAAGTTGACGTGGTCGACCACGTTGATGTCGCCGTGGCGCGGGAACTTGATCGACAGGTTGCGCACCTCCAGCAGCGGCTGGCCGGTGGCGGTGGCGACGAAGCGGTCCGTGCGCTTGGACTCGACCACCTCGAGCTGATCGAGGCGAGCCTTGAGCGATTCGGCCTGGGCGGCGTAGGCGAGGCGTGGGTCGAGCAGCAGCTTGTCCTGCTCGCGGGCGCCCGTGACGGCCTCGACCTTCTGGGCCGACGACGGCGCCGCCACCATCGCGTCGGTAATACCTTCGGACAGGATATTGAGGCATAGCACCGTGAGCATGATGAACAGACCCGGGAAGAGCGCCGTCCACCACATGCCGAGCAACACCGACAGGTTCGACGACGCGTCCGACAGGACGTTACCCCAGGTGGGGACCATCGTGGACTGCAGGCCCGAGCCGATGAAGGTCAGCGAGGCCTCGAGGATGATCGCGTCAGCAACCAGCACGGTGGCGAACACGAGGACCGGGGCGGCCGTGTTGCGGGCCACGTGACGGATGAGGATCCAGGGTGCACGCGCACCGGAGACGATGACCGCGCGCACGTAGTCCTCGCCGTAGGCGCTCATGACGTTCGCACGAACGATGCGGGCCAGCTGCGGGATGTAGACGAAGGCGATCGAGCAGATGATGACGATTACCAGGCCCACCACGTTGTCCGGCTCGAGGCGGCGGGAGAAGACTAGCACCATGACCGCGGCCATTGCGATGCCGGGGACGGCCATGATGACGTCCATGATGCGCATGATCACTTCGCCGATCCACTTGCGCGACACGGCGGCGACCGCACCGATGAGGGCGCCGAAGACCAGTGCCACGAGGGTGGCGGCGATGCCGATGATGAGCGAGAAGCGGCCACCGTAGAGGATGCGGGACAGGATGTCACGGCCCACGTGGTCCGTGCCGAACGGGTGCTCGCCTCCGGGGGCGAGCCACTGGCCGCCCAGCTCGTTGGGGTTGTAGGGGGCGATCAGCGGGGAGAGGAAAGAAATGATGAAGATGAGGATGAGGAACACCATGGCCAGGCGCGCGCCGAGCGACATGTTCTTGATCCGCGAGAAACGGGCTCCGGGCGCCGTGACCTTCTCGAGCTTCTTTTTCTTGGAAGTCATCTGTTACACCGACCTAATACGCGGGTTGATGAGGAGGTAGAGCATGTCAACCACAATGTTGACGATGATGAAGGAGATCGCGACCACGAGCGCGCCGCCTTGCACGAGGTTGACCCAGTTGTTCTGGATGCCGAGGATGAGCACGCGGCCCATGCCCTGCAGGCCGAAGATGATCTCGATGACGACGGCGCCACCCATGAGGTAGCCAACGCGCAGGCCGAGCACGGTCACCGGGGTAATGAGGGCGTTGCGCAGAACATTGCGGCCGATGACGACCGAGCGCGGGATGCCGGCGCCGAGTGCGGTGCGCACGTAATCCCTATCGAGCTCTTCCACCATGGAGGTTCGCACCACGCGGGTCATCTGGCCGATCACGGGGACCGCCAGGGAGAAGGCGGGAAGCAGCATGCGCATGAACCATCCGCCAAAGTCTTCGCTCATCGCGGGCAGGCCACCGGAGACGGGGATCGAACCGCCCACGAAGGCCAGCACCAGGAGGGAGGCTAGCCAGAAGGACGGGGTGCCGATGCAGATCACCGAGAAAACGCGAATGACCTGATCTGGCCAGCGGTCGCGGTAGATGGCGGCGAGGATGCCGAGCGGGAAGGCAACGAGGATAGCGATGATGAGGCCGAAGAAGGTCAGAGACAGGGTGACCGGGAGTGCGCCCATCACCATGTCGGACACGCGGTTGGTTTCGCCGACGCCGTAGATGCCCAGGTCCCCCTGGAACATGTTGATGACATAGTTGCCGTACTGGATAAAGAAGGGATCGTTGAGGCCGTGTGCGACGCGGAACTCTTCCAGCGCCTGCGGCGTCGCGAACTCGCCGAGAGCCGTGTAGGCCGGGTCGATCGGCGAGAGAGACATGATGAAGAAGACGAGCAGGGTCACGCCGATCACCATGATGGGTAGCGCGATCAGGCGCCGCCCGAGAAGTCTGAGCAGATTGTTCATCTGTATTTCCTCTTCCGACGAGGGAGGGCTGAGGTCAGTGCGCACCTATGTGCGCTGGCCTAACTGGCTGAGGGTGCAAAAAGTGGAGGGTAGGCGGAAGGACCTACCCTCCACTCTTTGACTCGAATGGATGTTACTTGACCGAAGCGCCGACAAGGTTGAGGCCGGTGGTGCCAATACCGTGGGCACCCACAACCTTATCCCCGTTGATGCCGGTGATCATCGTGCGGTGGAAGAGCGGGAAGAGCGGAGCCTCATCGGCGATAAGATCCTGCGCCTCGCCCCACAGCTTCTTCGCTTCGTCACCAGAGGCCTGCTCGGCACCGGTCACGATCTCGGAGAGCTTGGCGAACTGCTCGGGCGCGGAGTTGGCCCACTGCGTACGCTTCTGGGTCCACACGTTGTCGCCGTACCACCAGTTGATGATGATGCCCGGGTCGGAACCGAAGACCGACGGATCGCCCGGTGCGAGGGCGACGTCGAAGGTCGGGTTGTCGACGTCGGCGAAGTTCGCGTAGAGGTCACCCGAGGCCATCGACTGAACGTTGACGGTCAGGCCAGCGGCCTCGAGATCCTGGCGGATCTGCGGGGCGAGGTTGGCGATCCACGGGTGATCGGTGGTGATGAGGGTGATCTCCTTCAGGCCGGCGGCTTCGAAGGCAGCCTTAGCCTTGGCCGTGTCATAGGTGAACTGCTCGGCAGCCTCCTTGTGCATCGGGTTGGCAGCGGGCAGGAAGGAGGTGGCAACGGTCGCGTCGCCGCCCATCACGTCGTTGACCAGCTTCGCACGGTCGATCGCGTAGTGGAAGGCCTTGCGGACGTCCTTGTTGTCGAACGGAGCCTTGGAGGTGTTGAACATCAGGAACGGGTTGTTGTAGCCCGGAACCTCGTCCAGGGTCCAGCCGGCGGCTGCGAGCTGATCCTTGGTGGCCGACGGGACGGTCTCCATCACGTCGATGGTGCCACCGAGGGCGGCAGCCAGACGGGCCGCGTCGTCCTTGAGGACATCCCAGTGGATCTTCTCAACGGTGGCGGGCTTGGAGCCATTGTAGTGCTCGTTCGGGACGGCCTCGATCGCGGTGTTGGTGATCGACTCGTACTTGTACGGGCCGGTGCCGATCGGCTTGGCGGTCATCTCTTCCTGCGTGGAGGCCGCGGGGACGATCTTCACATCGACAAAGCGCTCAGCGACGGCGGCGAAGGGGTACTTCGTCTTGATCGTGATCGTCTTGTCATCCTTCGCCTCGACCGAATCGACGAAGCTGAAGAACTGCTTGTAGATCGAGGTGTCGGCCGTCGTGCGGGCATAGGACTCGAGCACGTCAGCCGTGGTGACGTCGGTGCCATCCGAGAACTTCGCGCCGTCGCGCAGGGTGACCTCGTACTCGGTGTCCGAAACCTTGACCGGATCGCCGGCAGCCAGGGCCGGGAAGAGCTCGTAGTTGGACATGTCGAACTCGTACAGACCCTCAACGACGTGCCAGTTCGCACCCATGGCCAGAGCCGAGGAGGTGGTGGACGGATCGTAGTTCGTGGTCTCGTAGGCGACACCCAGGTTCAGCTGACCGGACGGGGCCCCACCTGTGGAGGTGTTCGAATCGGTGGTCCCGGACGATGACGGCGTCTGCGAGCTTCCTCCGCCACAGGCGGCCAGGGCGAGCGTGGTGGCGGCAGCGACAGCCGTCAACTTCGCCCAGCGCTTTGTAGAACGCATGTTGTTTCCTCTCCATTGAGTTAAATGTGAAGCGCCAACGCTTCTCATCGGGTACACTCATCGTATGTTGTCTGACAAGTCCGCGCAAGTGCTTTTAAGTAAGTACTCCCCGACAACGATGCCGGGGAAGAGCGCCATTCCAACCACGAACCGCTCATCAGCCACGATCGATGCCGTCAAGTCCTATATCATCCAACACGACCTCAAGCCCGGAGATCCGCTTCCCACCGAAGCGGCCCTGTGCGAGGCGCTCGGCGTTTCGCGTTCCTCCGTGCGCGAGGCCCTGCGCAAGCTCGAGGCGCTCGACATCATCCGCGTCCACCAGGGCCGGGGCTCCTTCGTGGGCGACATGTCACTCGAGCCGATGGTCGAAACCCTCGTGTTGCGCTTCGCCCTCGACCGGGCCTCGGGCACGGAGTCGCTGCGCCAGGTGGTCTCCACGCGGCGCTTCCTCGACCTGGGCGTCGCCGTTGCGGTAACCACCGCGATGAAAGGCACCGCCAACCCGGAGCTGCACCGGCTGGTTGAGCGCATGGTGGAGAAGGCCTCCCGCGGGGAGCGGTACATGGAAGAGGACAGCGCCTTCCACAACGGGATCATGGCCTACCTGGATAACGAGCTGATCTCCCAGCTCAACGCGGCGATGTGGCTCATCCACCAAACCTTCATCCCCGATCTGGACGTGGAACAGGACGACGGGCTGCTCCAGACCGCGCGCGCCCACGAGCGCATGCTCCTCACGGCCGAGGCCGGCGACGAGGCGGCCTACCGCCAGGCGGTCATCGACCACTACGCCCCGCTCGCCGACATCCTCGAGATGAGCTAACCGCCGCGCGGCACGAAGGCGGACCCGTGGCGAGCCGACAAAGGACGGCGTCGCGCAGGCCGGCAAGGGGCGACGCCGAGCGGGTCTGTTCGCGCGTGATGGCGCTGTGTCCGGACAGTGTCGGCGCGGTCGATTAGACTGGACACACAGACGAACGGAGGACCTCATGCTTTCCACTCTTGCCCGCCCGCTGCTCGCGGCGCCCTTCGTGGCCGCCGGTATCGACGCGATCCGTAAGCCCGCCGGCCACCGTGCCGCCGCCGAACGCATCCTCGGGGTGCTCGAGCGGGCGGGCGTGCCCACGAAGGACATCCCGGTTGACGTGCTGACCCGCGTCACGGGTGCGGTCTTCACTGTTGCCGGCGTTTCGCTCGCGCGCGGGCGCATGCCGCGCTCTACCGCCCTCATGCTGGGCGCGATGCAGATCCCGATGTCGCTGGGCCGCAACCCGTTCTGGGAGCAGTCTGGGCCCGCGCGTCGTGCCTCTCTTTCGGCGCTGGTTGCCGACGCCGGCCTCATCGGTGGCGCCCTCATCGCCTCGACCGACCGGGGCGGCAGGCCCTCGCTCGGCTGGCGCGCCTCCACGTGGGCGAAGGACGTCTCCGAGAACGCCCACATCGGTACCAGCCGGTGACGTGGCCGGCCCCCGCGTCGGGCCCTGCCCACGCCACGTTCTCCATCCCCGGCTCGAAGTCGCTGACGAACCGGTACCTCGTGCTTGCCGCCCTGGGCGATGAGCCGACCGTGATTCGCCACCCGCTGGTGGCGCGCGACACCGAGCTCATGGCCGGCGCCCTTGAGGCGCTGGGCGCGCGGGTGGTGCGCGGCGGCGATGCGTGGCGCGTGGAGCCGGGCCCGTTCCGGGGCGGGCGCATCGAGTGCGGGCTTGCCGGCACGGTTATGCGCTTCATTCCGCCGCTCGCCGCGCTGGCGGGTGATCCCGTGGTTCTCGACGGCGACCGGGCGGCCCGTGTGCGGCCGATGGGCGCGATCGTGGAAGCACTGGGCAGGCTCGGGGCGCGCGTGGAAGCCGGCGAGCACGAAGGCTCCCCCGTTTTGCCACTGACCGTGCACGGGACTGGCCGCGTGGCCGGCGGCCAGCTCGATATCGACGCCTCGGCCTCCTCCCAGTTTGTTTCCGCCCTGCTGCTCGCCGCGCCTCGGATGGAGCGCGGCCTCGACCTGCGCCACGTGGGCGCTAGCCTCCCGTCGGCACCGCACATCGCGATGACGGTGGAGGTCCTACGCGAGGCGGGGATCGAGGTCGTGGACGAGGGGCAGCGTTGGGTGGTCTCCCCCGGCGTACCCAGACTGGGCGAGGTGGCGATCGAGCCAGACCTTTCGAACGCGGGGGCATTCCTCGCCGCCGCGATGGTGACCGGCGGAACCGTGCGCGTGGAGCGCTGGCCGGAGGCGACCACGCAGCCGGGGGATGCCTACCGTCGGATCTTTACCCAGATGGGCGGGCGGGCGCGCCTGGAGGGCGGCACACTGGAGCTGACCGGGCCGGAGCGCATCGTGCCGTTTGATGCCGACATGAAGGACGTGGGCGAGCTCGTGCCAACCGTGGCCGCCGTCGCCGCGTTTGCCGGCGGCACGTCGCGCCTGCGCAACATCGGCCAGCTGCGCGGGCATGAGACGAACCGGCTCGCGGCGCTCGTGACCGAGCTTGGCCGCGCTGAGATTTCGGCCCGCGAGGAGGGCGATGACCTGGTGATCGAAGGCGGGGCCGGGCGCCCCGCCACGTTCGACACGTACGACGACCACCGGATGGCCACGTTCGCCGCGCTCCTCGGGCTACGCCTGGAGGGCTCGCGCGTCCAGAACGTGGAGACGACAGCGAAGACACTGCCGGGCTTCGTTGCCATGTGGGAAGGGGCGTTCGGGCATGTCGAGGCGTGACATCGGCACGGACGACCACCGGGTGCGGGTGCGCCCGGGCAAGGGCTCGCGCCCGCGCACGAAGATCCGGCCCGACTACAGCCAGGCCGCGCGCGCCCGAGTCTACCGGGTGGATCGCGGGCGCTATCACGTCACGCTCGAGGACGGAACAAAGGTGACGGCCGTCAAGGCCAAGGAGCTGGCACGCGGTGCGATCGTGGTGGGCGACATCGTGGCCCTCACGGGCGACCTGTCGGGTCGGAAGGACACGCTCGCCCGGATCGTCCAGGTGGACCCGCGCAAGACGGCCCTGCGGCGCACGGCCGAGGAGTCGGAGGCGGCAGGTACCGAGCGGGTCATCGTGGCGAACGCCGACCAGCTGGTCATCGTCATGGCGCTCGCCCAACCCGAGCCGCGCCCCGGCATGATCGACCGCTGCCTCGTAGCCGCCTACGACGCCGACATGCACCCGATCCTGCTGCTCACCAAGTCGGATCTGGCCAGCCCCCAGGCGCTGCTCGACCTGTATGCCGACCTCGACCTCGACATCTACACCTCCACGATCGACGAGAAGCGCGAGACGTCGGACGTGGGTGAGATTGCCGCTGCGCTAGAAGGCCACGTGTCGGTGCTGGTGGGGCACTCGGGGGTAGGGAAGTCGACGCTCATCAACGCACTCGTGCCGAGCGCCGAGCGCGAGACCGGGCACGTGAACGAGGTGACGGGACGCGGGCGGCACACGTCGACGTCGGCGATGGCCTTCGGCCTCGAGGGCGGCGGCGTGGTCATCGATACGCCAGGCGTGCGCACGTTCGGCCTCGCGCACGTCGAGGCCGAGGACCTGCTGCGCGGGTTCCCGGATCTGCGCGAGGCGGCCGAAGACTGTCCGCGCGGTTGCCCGCACGAGCCCGGCGCGCTCGAATGCGCGCTCGAAGAGGTGGAAGGCGAGCGGCTCATGGCCCGTGTTGAGTCCTTCCACCGCCTGCTCGATTCACGCCAGAAGATGGACCCCCACTGGGCCTAGCCACACCGGGCGGGCCTGGTGGCCGGGGCGTAACCGGCATGGCGGCGTCGTGCGCGGGGCTCGATGGGCGCGCGGGGCGTGCGAAAGCCAATCAGCGGCTATGCTTGGGGCATGCAACCACGTTACGCCGATGACCTGCAGGTGGCCCTCGGGATCGCCGACCGGGTCGATGTCCTTACCCTCGAGCGCTTTCGGGCCGCCGACCTGCGGGTCGAGACCAAGCCCGACATGACCCCCGTCTCTGACGCCGACCGCGCCGCCGAGCGCCTCATTCGCGACATGTTGCGCCAGTTCCGTTCGCGCGACGGCGTGACGGGCGAGGAGGAGGCCCCGGTGGAGGGCCTGTCGGGGCGGCGGTGGATCATCGACCCGATCGATGGCACGAAGAATTACGTGCGCGGCGTGCCGGTGTGGGCCACGCTCATCGCGCTGGAGGACAACGGGGCGATCGTGCTCGGCATCGTCTCAGCCCCAGCGCTCAAGCAACGCTGGTTTGCGGCGAAGGGCCTGGGAGCCTACGCGGGGCGGTCGGCGGCTGCGGCGCGGCGCATCCACGTGTCGCAGGTGGGGCGGGTCTCAGACGCGTCGCTGTCCTATTCGTCGCTGGATGGCTGGTCGGATCGCAACCAGCTGCGCGCCTTTTTGCGCCTGGCTCAGACCTGCTGGCGCACGCGCGCCTTCGGCGACTTTTGGTCGTACATGCTGGTGGCCGAGGGCGCGGTGGATATCGCGAGCGAGCCGGAGCTCAACCTGTATGACATGGCCGCGCTCGTGCCGATCGTGACCGAGGCCGGCGGGCGCTTCACTTCGCTCGAGGGCGAGGATGGGCCGTGGGGGCACAACGCGATCGCCACGAACGGCCACCTTCACAACCCCGCCCTCGAGATCCTCAATTCCGTGCGGGATTAAGCGGTTTCTGCCGCCGGCGGGGCGTGCGGAGAAAAAGTTGTCGGAGGGGACCGCTAGCCTGAAGACATGAGGTTTTTACATACGGCCGATTGGCACCTGGGCCGGGAAATGCACGGTGCCGATCTCACCCCTGCCTTTGAGCAGTGGGCCGATCACGTGGTCGATCTCGTGGCGGCGGAGAGTGTGGATGCGCTCTTCATTTCAGGTGACGTGTTTGACCGCAACGTCCCGCCCGTCACCATGGTGGAGCTGCTGTCTGACACGCTTGGGCGCCTGCTCGAGCACACGCGGGTGATCATGACCAGCGGCAACCACGATTCGCCCCAGCGCCTCGGCTTCCTGTCAGGTTTGGTGCGGGATCGGCTGCATATCTGTACCGATTCGCGCCGCGCCCACGTCCCCGTGGTGATGGACGACGACACCGGGGGCGCCCTCATCTACCCCATCCCCTACTTAGATCCGCCCACGGAGCGGGAGAAGCTGGCCGGGGATGAGGTGCTCGAACGCAGCCACATGGCGGTTAACACCGAGATGCTGGCCCGCGTGGAGGCGGACATGAAGCGGCGCGGGGGCAACCCGTACCGGGTGGTGCTCTCCCATTCGTTCGTCATCGGCGCGCAACCCACGGAGTCGGAGCGGGATATCTCGGTGGGCGGGGCGGATTCGATCCCCTCGCACCTGTTCCGCCTGGGCGGGCTCACGGATTACGTGGCCCTCGGCCACATCCACGGCCCGCAACGGGTGGGCACGGAGGGCGATCCGCTCATGCGCTATTCGGGCTCGCCCATCGCCTTTTCCTTCTCCGAGGAAAAGCACGTCAAATCCTCCGTGCTGCTCGATACCCAAAGCGGGGGCGTGGAGCTCATCCCTGCGCCCGTATACCGGCCGCTTGCC
Organism: Trueperella sp. HMSC08B05; assembly: GCF_001808405.1. Taxonomy (NCBI): domain Bacteria; kingdom Bacillati; phylum Actinomycetota; class Actinomycetes; order Actinomycetales; family Actinomycetaceae; genus Trueperella; species Trueperella sp. HMSC08B05. The sequence continues at coordinate 136,295 of NZ_KV793272.1, forward strand.
ACGTTGGAGGACACGCTGGAAAACCTGCTGTCGGTAAAGTACGCGGCGTTTGGCGATTACTTCGTGCGCATCCGAGTCACGGATCCGGACAGGCCGGCCGATCTGTACGCCAAGCTCAAGGCGCGCTTTGCGCACATGCTCGTGCTCGAACACGTGAGTGAGGCCACGGCCGTCACGCTGAGGGAGCTGGCCGAGATCCGTTCCAACCCGCTGGCCGTCATGCGCGAATTCTTTGCGCATGCGGGAGGGCGGGAACTGACCGAGATGGAGGACCAGCTCGTGGCCGATACGTGGGAGAAGGTGAGGGCCTGATGCAGTTCCGGCACCTGACTTTCAGTGCGATCGGCCCATTCCCGGGCACGCACACGATCAACTTTGATGACCTGACGGCCTCCGGCCTGTTCCTTTTTGACGGGCCCACGGGCGCCGGGAAGTCCTCAATTATCGACGCGATCGTCTTCGCCCTGTACGGGGACGTGGCGGGAATCGACTCGGATCGGTCCCGCATGCGCTCCAGCTACGCGCCCGGCACCGTGGAGTCGGTGGTGGAGCTCGTGTTCACCATCGCCTCGGGCACGTACCGCGTGCGGCGCACGCCCGCCTACCTCAAGCAGAAGGTGCGCGGGGAGGGCACCACGCCCATAGGCGCCACCGCACACCTGTGGCGCATGTCCGAGGCGGCCGTGGAGGCGAAGAAGTGGGAGGCCGGGGAGATCCTCGGCTCGAAGATCTCACAGGTGGATGCCGAGCTGGAGGGGCTTTTGGGGCTCACGCGCGAACAGTTCGTGCAAACCGTGGTGCTCCCCCAGGGTCAGTTCGCTCAGTTCTTGAAGATGAAGTCCACCGAGCGGGCGGCTCTGCTCGAAACCCTGTTCAACACCAGCGATTACAAGCGTTTCGCCTACGCCCTGGAGGATGCGGCGAAGGAGGCACGCGGAAAGGTCAAGGCCGCCTCGGAGGAGGCCATCCGCGCCTTGCACTCCTGGCTTGATATCGACGGGGTGGCCGAACAGTTCCCCCACCTGGTCCAGCTCGTCCTCGAGCCGGACGATGAGGCGCCGCTCGAGGCGATCGCGGAAGCCGACCACGTGCTTGGCCAGGCGTGGGCGGCGGCCTCGGAGCTGACCGTCGAGGTCGGCGCCGCCGCCCGGCAGGCCGCTCAGGCCCTGCAGCAGGCGGAGATCCTCACCGCCGCCATCGCCGAACGGGGTCGGCTGGTGGCCGAGCGCGCAGTGCTGGCCGAGCGTGCGCCACGCATCGAGGAGGCGCGGGCGAAGATCGCCGCCCACGAATCGGTGGCACTCGCCATCGACCGCCTGAACCGGGAGGACTCGGCGCGGGAGGCGCTGTCTGCTATCGCGCTGCCCGCGGGCATGGCGTCCGCGGGGGCGTCCGGGCCGGATGCGGCTGCTACGGAGCCGTCGGCTACGGGTGCGGTGGGCACACCAGCCGCGGGGGCTGCGACCGTCACGGATATTGACTCGCTCGCCAGCGCTATCGCGGCACAGGAGGGCGTGCTGGAGGCCGCCGAATCTGTCATCGATTCCTGCGATGCGGAACTGGCCGGGATCAACACCCAGCTCGGCGCGCTCGCGGAGCTGGCCGCACTCGAGGCCGGCCTGTCGCAGCGCCGAGAGGAACTGGCCGGTCTTGAAAAGGAGGCAGAGGCACTGCAAGCGAGGGCTGCCGAGCTCGATGAACAGCTTGCCGCCTACCCTTCGCGCGCCGCCGAATTCGACTCCGCGCTCCAGGCCAAGCGCACACTTGCCGCCACCGCCCCGGTCATCACGGAAAAGCTTGCCTCCCAGCAAGCGGCCCAAGCCACGGCCACGAAGCTCACGGACGTTGAGGGCACGCTCGAGCGGGCGCGCGGGACCCTGGTGAAGGCCGCCGCCGCGCACTCGGCCCAACGCGAGAAATTAAATGCCACCACGGAGGCCTGGCGCAGATCGATGGCTTCCAACCTAGCCAGCACGCTGAGCGAATCTGAGCCGTGCCCCGTTTGCGGTTCCACCGAGCACCCCGCTCCGGCCGCCCCAGCGGCGGATTCGGCCACGCTCGAGCAGGTCCAGGCCGAGGAGGCGGCGCTCGCGCCGCTGGCCGCCGCACTTGACCAAGCGAACCAAAAGGTCACGGCCCTGTCCAGCTCTGCCGAAGCGTTGCGTTCCCAGCTGGGCGACGCCACGCCCGAGTCGATCGCGGCCACGATTGTTGCTCTCACGGCTGACCTGGCAAAGGCCAGCGCTGCCGAAAAGAACGCGGCGGCGATGGAGGCCGAGCGCGCGGCGCTGGAGGACGCCCAGGCCAAGCAACGTCTGGCACTGGGGCAGGTCCGGGAGGATCAGCGAGCGCTGACCGAACGTACCGCAAGCGCCAGCCAGATGCTCGGGGCCGATACCGCGCGCGTCTCCGACGCGCGCGGGGAATTCCCCAGCGTTCATGACCGCCAGGCCGCGCTTGGCCGGCAGCGCGAACAGCTCAGCAGCTTGCGCGCAGTGGCAACGACGGCGGCATCTGCGGCCCGCTCGCTCGAAGAGGCCCGCGCCGCGGCGTCCGAGGCGCTCGCTGCCGCGCACGTCACCGCCGCGCAGGCCCGCGCAAGCCACCTCCCCCGTCCCACGCTCACAGCGCTGAAGAAGGAGGTAGAGGACCACGCGGCCCAGTGCGCAAGCATCGAAGGCCAACTGGCCAGCGAACGGCTGCAGGTTGAGGGCCAGGAGGTGGACCTGGAGGCCGCCCGGCGAGCCGATGCCGCCGCGCGGGAGGCGGTCTCCCAGGCCAACCGTGCCGAGGCGATCGCCTCACAGCGGATGACCGCCTCGAATGGGCACCTCGCTCGGCTACACGCCGCCCATCGGGACTGGAAGAGGATCAGCGATGCGGCCGGGCCGGCCGTCCGGCTGGCGGATCTGGCGAACGCCGGGTCGATGTCGCTCAGCCGCGTCAAGCTCACGGTGTGGGTGCTTCTGCGCCGCTTCGAGCAGATCGTCGAGCGAGCCAACGAGCACCTCGCCCGCTTCTCCTTCGGCCGCTACGAGCTACGCCGGGCCGACGAGGGGCGCGGGGAGCTTAAGTCGGGCCTCGGGCTCGAGGTGGTCCATCACGACTCCGGCCCTGGCGGCGACCACGTCCGCTCCCCCGGCACCCTCTCGGGCGGCGAGACCTTCTACACCTCGCTCGCCCTCGCGCTCGCCCTGTCCGAAGTGGTGCAGGCGGAGAACGGCGGGATCCGCATTGACACGCTCTTGATCGACGAGGGCTTCGGCAGCCTGTCGAGCGACTACCTGCAAACGGTCATGGACACACTCGGGCAGCTGCGAGCGGACGGGCGCACGGTGGGCGTGGTCTCCCACGTGGAGGAACTCAAGGCCATGATCCCCGATCGGGTCACGGTCAAGCCGCTCGACCGCGGGGGCTCCACGATGAGCGTCTCCGCGTAGGCCGGTCGCGGAGCATGAACCCTTCCCGGTTCTGACTCGCGGTCCCACCCGGCAGGCGCAAAACCCGGGCCCTAGGCGCCCGGCTCGACCAGTGCGCCTGCCTCAAGTTCGGCGGCCAGGTCGGCGCGCTCGATGACGTCGTACCAGAGCAGGTCGATGTCACCGGTTGCCGCGAAGGCCGCCTCCTCACCGGCGATGGCACGGGAGACGAGCTCCTCGTATCCCGGTTCATCCACGAGGATGGTCTCCACGTCCCCCCACTCCACGGAAGCGGTGAGCCGGCGGGCAGTGGGGAGCTCGGCCGCGTGCTCTAGCGCACGGCCGGGCACCTCGGCCACGCACACCATCCGGCGGCGCGCCTGACGGCCGGCAAGCAGGCGGAGCGAGTCGTCAGCGGCGGCAAGGGTGGCGATCATTTCCCACCCCTCGTCGTCCTCCCGTGGCACGGTCCGCTTGAGTTCGGGTGTGACGGCGTGAACCAGCCGGGGCTCGATGGCCGCGGCGAGGTCCTCGGGCGTGAGCGGAATGTAGATGCGCATAGACACATCCTAAACCGCCGCGCCCGCTGACGCGCTCGCCTGATGCCCCCGCCGCTATGCGCCCGCGGCGCCGATGACCTCCCACAGGGCCCGCACGTCCTTGGCATAGCCAGAACGCGGGTAGGTACCCACCATGTCGCGGGCCTGGAGCTCGCAGCGTTCGAGGCGCCGCCGATCAGCGCGCAGGAAGTGAATCGGCACGGGTGCGTCGGCGAGGAGCGAGAGGACCTTCGCCTTACCGTCCACGCCCAGTCCGTGCTCGGAGAGGAGGACCACCCCGTGGTGCTCGCCAAGCCTGTCACTGCCCAGGGCGTCGAGGTGTTCGAGGAAGCGCCGCAACCCCACGGGCGTGCCGGCGCCCACGTGCACCACCACGTCCGCCGCCTCCACGGCCGAGCGGGTGGCGGCGTGGCGGTCCTCGCGGGAGGGCCGCGCCTCCATCCCACCGGAAAGGTCCACGATCACCGCGTCCGCGGATGCGGCGAGCGGCTCCCACATGCGCTCGACCACCACCCGGGGCAACTCCCTCCAGCGCTCGCCAGTATTAAGGCCGGCAAGTAGGCGGCCAGGCTTATCAGCCCCGCGCCCGGGCAGCTCCACCAGCACCGCGTCGATGAGCTCGGCCGGGTCCTTGCCCCGTTCGATGTGCCGGGCGAGGGCCACGATGGCAGACGTCTCCTCCAGCCCGTAGAGCTGGGACAGGCTGGGGCGGTGGGTGTCGGCGTCGACCACCACGACGTTCGGGGCAACCGCCGCGAGGTCTCGCACGAGCGCCGATCGCCCCACGCTCCCGCCCGGCCCCCACACGGCGATGATCCGGCCCCGCCGCATCGGTGCCGCCACGGGTTCAACGGGCGTGGACCCGCGCACGAAGTCCACCATCTCCGACTCGGCCACGGGCACCGCGCCGAGCGCGTTGATGGCCGTGACCGGCCGGAAGGACGGCACCACACCCACGCGCGCGCCGGCGGCGGCGAGCCGGGTGACGGCCGAGAGGTCGAGCGCGGGATCGTCGCCCAGCAACACGATCTTGCCCAGGTTGGCCTCAACCCCGGCGATGACCTCGGCCAGGTCGGCACACCGGCGGGCGATGCGGACCTCCTCGCCGAACGCCGCCAGGCCGCGCACCACCTGCTCCTCAAGCTGGGCGGGCAAACATAGGAGGATCATTGGCCGGCCTTCCCCACGAGCACCAGCCCGTCCTGGGTGCCGAGCACCTCGACGATCCCGGGCACATCGGCTGGCGCCACGCGGATCTGGGCGGCGGTCTGCGAGCCCACGCCCCCGACCTCCACGGAAACGATCACCGCGCCCTGCGCGATGAGCCTCGCCCCCGAGGCCGTGTTGATGGTCGCGTTCTGCACGCGCCACACATCCACCTGCGACCCCACCCCCACGCTCGAGGCGGGCGCCACGAGCAGCGGGATGGTCACGTCGGCAAGCGCGCCTGGCTGGCCGAGGGCGGAGGTCGGGAGAAGATCGCCGGGCTGAAGAGCGTGAGTTGCCACGGCGCCGTCAGGAATCTGCCCGCTCCTCACGTACTCGGCCCCCACGCGCTCGGGCAGCTCCACCACTGTGAACTGGCTCTCACTTAGCACGCTACCCTCCGCGACCGGGGCGCTCGCGCGCAGTAACGGGACAGAGGATTCCCCACCCAGCACGACCGAGCCCGCGAGCCCGCCACCCGCAATGAGAAGCACTCCAATGGCCAGCCGCGGATCCTTCCACGGTAGATATTTCGATATCGTCATGGCTCAACCGTTGCATATTTCGCGAAAATCGTTCACAGTTTTCCACAGGACTTAACACCCGTGTACAGTTCAAGCGTCGGTCGCTAGTAGATGGGACACTCTAGCTATGTCTAGGTTTCTAACAATCGCTGATGTCGCCGAGTACCTGAATGTCTCGGCCGGACAGGTACGCACGCTCATCAAGAATGGCGAACTTCCTGCCATTCAGGTAGGCGGACGCGGCCAGTGGCGCATTGAGGACGCCGTGCTCACCGAGTACGTCGAGCGCGCCTACGCGGCCACCCGAGAAAAAATCGCGTCGGGAGAGGATTTCTAAACCCCGCGGTTCACCCTCGCCTGGCTCATCACGGCTATCGCATCGATCGGAATGACGATCTGCGATAGCCGTTCCCTTTGCCCGAAATCGTAGCGGGCCTCCCACGGCTGGGCGTACGAACCGTACCGATCCCCGCCCTCCTCTTCAATCAGCAGGTGGTCGCGCCCAACGCCGACCACCCGGCCCGCCACGTTGACGTCCGGCCCGCGCAGCGCCACGTAGGTGTCCTGGAGCTGGCGCACGAACGACCCCACGCTGACCGGCAGGCCACTTCCCGGCGTCTGCGCCCAGGACACGCGGCTGAGGCTCACCACCGCCTCCGTGAGCACGATGTGCTCGTGGGTGGCGTCCGTGAGCAAGAACCAGCCCTCGCCCACCGCCTCGACGACGCCGTCGAGCACCAAGCCCCGCACGGCCACCTCGATGCTCGCTCCCACGGCACCCCGCAGGCGGTCCCCCACCGTGAGCGTGGCCCGTTCGGCGTCGGCGAGGTCGGCCACCTCTGCGTCGAGTTCGTCGCGCTCGCCTTGTTCCACTTCGGAGGCGATGGCCTCAGCAAGAATCGTCCAATCCATAGGCACAGGCTACGGCCGGTCGCCCGCGAGCGCTCCACTTTCCACACCGTCGCGCATCTCACCCTTCGACTTACCGGGTATACCCACTCGCGCACGCCATCAAACAGCACCAAACTCGATCACACAGCATCAAACAACACCAAACAGCATCATTGGAGTCGACATGAACCCGTCCCACACCGGCGCACCCCAGCAGGACCTGGAGGCCGTGCTCGTCGCCGCGTCCGCCGTGGCAATCGCGCTCGTGGTCCTGTGGTATCTCATCGCCGCGCTCGCACTCCTTCGCGCCTCCCGCTCCGGAAGCCGCACCCTGCGCGCACGGGTCGCCCGTTGGGGTCCGCCGATCCTCAAGGGCATCGCCGCCGCCGGGCTTGCCGGCAGCTTCATCGCTCCCGCCTCCGCCGACGTCGATCTCAGCTGGGGCGCTCCCCTGCCCTCCGCGAGCACGCTCTACGAGCCGGCCGGACCCATTCACGACGCCGACCCCGCCGTCGCGTCCGAAACCGCGGTCGCGCCCCTACCGGAGGCCGGACCAGTCGCCGCCGCCGAAGCACCTCGCATCGGCAAGCCGCTCCACGACGCCGCCCTCGCAGCCACGCGCGAGTCGGCGCCGATCGCCAGGGTCGATCATACAGCGGGAGCCACGCTCATCTCGGAACGCACCCACATCGTGGAAGCCGGGGATTGCCTGTGGTCGATCGCCAGGGACTACTACTCCCCCTCGAACGACTCCGAGTTGGCCGACATCGTGCTCGACCTCTACCTCGCTAACAAGGGCGTCATCGGCGACGACCCGAACCTCATCCGTCCCGGCCAAATCATCACACTTCCCTAAGGACACCCCATGAGCCAAGCACTACTCGATCACAAGGTCCACGTCGCCCCTCCCCCGCCGCCACCGCGCCAGCTCCCGAAGAGCTACCCAGGCCGGTCCTCGCAGTCCCTGCCTGCGCCCTCCAACGGCGAGGGCTTCGACCGCGCAGCCTTCACCTCGCCACGCATCGACAGGCTCATGTACAACGGCGAATCGGGCAAGACCACCGAGAAGCTCACCCCGCCGGACCGCTTCGCCGCCCGCGTGGTCGGCCAGTCCATCGAGGTCCTCATGGGCCACCGGCCCGCCCGCCAGCTCCAGACTTGGATGCACCCCGACGTCTACGAGGCCCTCACCCGCCGCGCCGGCCTCGCCCAGCGCGTGCTCGGCCGGGCCGAGAAGTGCATGCCGCCGCGCATCAAGCGTGTGCGGGTGTGCGAGCCGCGCGACGGGGTCGCCGAGGTCTCGCTCGTCGTTTTCGACGGCAAACGCACCCGCGCGGCGGCCGCCCGGCTCGAGGTGCGCCGCGGCCGGTGGCACGTGACCGCCCTCGAGATCATCTAAGTGGGGCCCGGCCACCCCCGCGGGCCCCTGCCAACGAACTCGCGAGCAACGATTGAAATAAACTGGACGATTTCGGGCCGATCTTCTTATATGAGGAGATCACCCGGAAATCGTCCAGTTTCTTTTAACGCACCTATCCAACGTGGCCCGGTAGCGTCCGCCACCGGGCCGCGCCACCCGCGGGCTCCTACTTGCGCCGCTTGGCCGCACGCCGCTGGGCGCGATTCATCCCCGCGTACGGGTCCGCCTCGCCACCTTGCTGGCCCTGGCCCTGCGTCAGAGCGTTGCCGAACGTGCCCACCGGAGGCTTGTTGCCCGCCGCCGGTCCACGCTGGGCCGCGGGCCCGCTCTGACCGGCTGACGAGGAATAGGACAGCTTCTGCGACTCGGGCCGCTTGATGCCCAGGATCTTCTCGGTCGACTGCTGCGGCTGCACGGGAGCCTTCTGGCCGATGAAACCGCCCTCACCCGCAGCGAGCGCCGCCTTCGCGGACTCCAACGCCTCGCGGGCCATCCGCTCGGAGGGCAGTTCGAAGTTCAGCAGGTGACGCACCGTCTCCTCGCGGATCGAGTCATTCATCTGCTGGAACATGTGGTAGCCCTCCTGCTTGTATTCGACAAGCGGGTCGCGCTGGGCCATCGCGCGCAGGCCGATGCCTTCCTTAAGGTAGTCCATCTCGTACAGGTGCTCGCGCCACTTGCGATCCAGCACGGTCAGCAGCACCTCGCGCTCCACGTTGCGCATCTGCTCAGAGCCCAGCTCCTCCTCGCGCTCGTGGTAGATCGTCTCCACGTCCTCCAGGATCTCGTCACGCACCGTGCTCCGGCTCAGCTCGCGCTGGTCGCCGCCGTGAGCCTCGATGAGCTCCTCGTCTGTGAACGACGGGCGGTAGATGCCCTTCACGTCCATCCACAGCGCGTGCATGTCCCACTCGTCGGCCGAACCGACCGTGTGGCTGCCCACGACGTCGTCAACCACGAAGGTGATGAACGAGCTGATCTGGTCCTCCACGTCCTCACCCTCGAGAATGCGCCGGCGCTCGGCGTAGACGGTGGAGCGCTGCTCGTTCATCACGTCGTCATACTTCAGCACATTCTTGCGCATCTCGGCGTTGCGCGCCTCGATCTGGGTCTGGGCGCGCTCGATCGCGGTGCTCAGGATCTTGAAGTCGAGCACCTCGTCCTCCGGGCCGTTCTTGAAGCGGTCCGTGGCGCGCGTGTTGCCGAACAGGCGCATGAGGTCGTCGTCGAGTGAGAGGTAGAACCGCGACTCGCCCGGGTCGCCCTGACGCCCTGATCGTCCGCGCAGCTGGTTGTCAATGCGGCGCGATTCGTGGCGCTCCGAGCCGAGCACGTACAGGCCGCCCAGCTCCACCACCTCGTCGTGCTCCTTGGCCACGGCCGCCTTGGCCTCGGCCAGCACCTCGGGCCACGCCTTCTCGTACTCCTCGGCGTCCTCCTCCGGGTCCAGCCCACGCTTGGCCATGAGGTCCACCGCGATGTGCTCGGCGTTTCCGCCGAGCATGATGTCGGTGCCTCGACCAGCCATGTTGGTCGCCACCGTGACGGCGCCCTTGCGGCCCGCCATCGCCACCACCGCTGCCTCGCGCTCGTGCTGCTTGGCATTGAGCACCTCGTGCGGCACGTGCGCCTTCTTCAGCAGGGCCGACAGCTTCTCCGAGTTCTCCACCGACGCCGTACCCACCAGCACCGGCTGGCCCGTGGCAAACCGCTCCTTGATGTCCTCCACGATCGCCGCGAACTTGCCGCGCTCCGTGGGGTAGACCAGGTCCGTGTGGTCAACGCGCCGCATCGGACGGTTGGTCGGAATCGGCACCACGCCGATGTCGTAGGTGGAGGCGAACTCCTCCGCCTCGGTCTCTGCCGTGCCCGTCATGCCCGACAGCTTGTCGTACAGGCGGAAATAGTTCTGCAGCGTGATCGTGGCCAGCGTCTGGTTCTCGGCCTTGATCGCCACGCCCTCCTTCGCCTCGATCGCCTGGTGCATGCCCTCGTTGTAGCGGCGCCCGGGCAGCACGCGGCCCGTGTGCTCGTCCACAATCAGCACCTCGCCGTCGGCCACGATGTAATCCTGGTCGCGTGCGAACAGCTCCTTGGCCTTGATCGCGTTGTTGAGGTAGCCAATCAGCGGGGTGTTGACCGACTCGTACAGGTTGTCGATCCCCAGTATGTCCTCAATCTTGTCAATGCCCGGTTCGAGCACGCCCACGGTGCGCTTCTTCTCATCGACCTCGTAGTCAATATCGCGCTTGAGCGAGCCCACCGCCTGGGAGAACATCGTGTACCACTTGTTCGCATCCCCCTCGGCCGGGCCCGAAATGATAAGCGGGGTACGCGCCTCGTCAATGAGGATCGAGTCCACCTCGTCCACGATCGCGAAGTTGTGCTCACGCTGGACCAGGTTGTCCAGGCTCATCGCCATGTTATCGCGCAGGTAGTCAAAGCCGAACTCGTTGTTCGTGCCGTACGTGATGTCGCACGCGTACTGCTCGCGCCGCTGGGCCGGGCTGAGCCCCGTGGTGATGCACCCGGTGGTCATCCCGAGGTAGCGGAACACGCGGCCCATGAGTTCCGACTGGTAGGAGGCCAGGTAGTCGTTGACCGTCACCACGTGCACGCCGCGCCCCGGGATCGCGTTGAGATAGGCGGCGAGCGTGGCCACCAGAGTCTTGCCCTCACCGGTCTTCATCTCCGCGATGTTGCCCAGGTGCAAGGCGGCACCCCCCATGATCTGCACGTCGTAGTGCCGCTGGCCGAGCGTACGCACCGACGCCTCGCGCACCACCGCGAATGCCTCCGGCAGCAGGTCATCCAGGGACTCGCCCTCCTGGTAGCGCTCGCGCAATTCCGCCGTCTGAGCCTTGAGCTCCTCGTCGCTCATCTCCTTGAAGGCGTCTTCCAGCTCGTTGACTTGCCGCGTGATCCCCTCGAGCTTCTTCAGGGTTCTCCCCTCGCCTGCCCGGAGAATCTTATCGATCAGTTTGCGCACGTTTGCTCCTTTTAAGACTGCCGCCATTCTAGCCGTTCCCCGGCCCCCAGCCGCAATTGTCCGCCTCACCGTTCGCCTACGAAGAAGCGCAGGGCACGTACACCCTGCGCTTCCGTTCGCGGCCTTGACGCTTTCGCGTGTGAGCCCCCGTTACGACGACGCCGTCACGCCATACGTTCGACCATCCCGTGGGCGAACATGACCAGATAACTGTAGACTTCCCGGTCCTTGATTCCCTCCAAGTATCCCAGCGCGTCGTCCACCCATTGCCGGGCGAGCTGCCGCGTCTGGTCGACCACGTCGTGCGCCTTGAGCATGTCCACCACCGTGGCCAGCCGGTCCCCCGCCTCCAGGTTGCCTTCGGCGAGGAAGTCGAGGATCACGCGCCCGTCGTCGTCGATCGTGCCCTCCTGAGCCGCGCGCTCAAGCAGAAGCGTGGGCATGGTCGGCACGCCCTCGAGCAGGTCAGTGCCCGGAGTCTTGCCGGTGAGCTCGGGGTCGGAGACCAGATCGATGACGTCGTCGGCGATCTGGAAGGCCACGCCGATCCGTTCGCCGAACGCGGCCAGCGCCTCACTCTCCTCGTCCGGGCCGCCCGCGGCCATGACGCCGTGGTGGGCGGATGCCGCGATGAGCGAGCCCGTTTTGCCGGACAGGACCTTGAGGTGATGCTCGATCGGGTCCTCCCCCGCCTGCGGGCCCACCGTCTCGTGCAGCTGGCCCATGCACAGGCGCTCGAAAGACTCGGCGTGCATGTAGATCGCCTTCTGCCCCAGCCCGGCCACAATCTTAGACGCGCGCGAGAACAGTACGTCGCCAGCCATGATCGCCGAGGAGTTACCGAAAATGTACTGTGCTGTCGGAACGCCGCGCCGCTTGGGTGCCTCGTCCATGACGTCGTCGTGGTAGAGCGAGGCCAGGTGCGTCAGCTCCATGACCACGGCCGCGTCAATGACGTCCGGCGAATCGGGGTTCGGGCCCACCTCCGCCGCGAGCAACGTCAGCAGCGGCCGCAACCGCTTGCCGCCGGCGTCGGCGAGGTAGGAGGTGGCCGAATCGACGACGACGTCGTCCACCCGGCACGCCGATCGCAGGCGGTCTTCGACCACCTCCATGCGCGCGGCGAGCCGGCGGGCGAGCGGGTCGTCGCTGGCTAGGACATCCGTGACGCTCACGCAAACGATCCCATGATGAAGTCGAGCGCGAAGTAGGGCACCACGCCGAGCGCGATCGTGGTGATCGCGGCGATGACGATCGCGACGATCGACATGCCCTCCGACTCGACCACGGCCACCGACTCGCCCTCTGGCTCACGGAAGAACATGAGCTGGACCAAGCGGAAGTAGAACACCGCGGTCGCAGCCGAGGCCAGCACCGCCAGCACCACGAGCACGGCCAGGCCGCCCTCGATACCGGCGCGGAAGACCTCGAACTTTCCGATGAAGCCACCGGTCAGCGGGATGCCCGCGAACGACAGGAGGAAGATCGTCATCGACACGGCCAGCACCGGGTTGCGCTTGCCCAGGCCCGCCCAGCTAGAGAGCTTCGTGGCCTCGCCCAGGATGTTGCCCTGCGCGTCACGCTCGCGCACGAGCGTCACCACGCCGAACGCACCCACGGTGGCCACCGCGTAAGCCAGCAGATAGAACAGCACCGCGGGGACCGCGATGAGCGTGACCTCGGCGTTAGAAATGATGTTGATCGCCGTGACAGCAATGAGGATGAAGCCGGCGTGCGCGATCGAGGAGTAGGCCAGCAGGCGCTTGATGTCGGTCTGCACCAGACCCATGACCGTGCCGATCACGATCGTAGCGATGATAACGATCCACATGAAAATGTTGATCGAATCCCACACAGGGGCCACCAGCAGGATGAACACACGCATGAGGGCCACGAACGCGGCGGTCTTCGTGCCAGCGGCCATGAAACCGGTGATCGGCGTGGGGGCGCCCTGGTAGACATCCGGGGTCCACGCGTGGAACGGCGCGGCGCCCACCTTGAACAGCAGGCCGATGACCACCATCACGACGCCGACCGTCAGCAGCACCGGTGTCGCCAGACCCTGGCCGCGCGAGATGAGCAGCACCGGGGCCTCGATCGACAGGGAGCCGGTGGCGCCGTAGATGAGCGCCGAACCCATGAGGAAGATCGCCGAAGAGAAAGCGCCGAGGATGAAGTACTTCAGCGCGGCCTCCTGCGACAGCAGGCGCTTGCGGCGCGCGGTTGCCGACAGGACGTAGAGCGGAAGAGAGAGCACTTCGAGCGCGATGAAGAAGGTCAGCAGATCGTAGGCCGAGGTGAAGGCCATCATGCCGCCCGTGGCGAAGAGTGCCAGCGGGTAGACCTCGGTCTGCTGGCGGCCAAGCCGGCTAAACTCTCGCTCCTCCGACGAACCCGGGCGGGTGGCGGCGGCCGCCGCGAACGCGCCCTCGCGGGTCTGCGTGCGGTCGGCGATCACCAGGAAGGACAGGAGCGCGCCGACCACGATGACCACCTGCGCGATGAGCGACATCGCGTCCTCCACGAGGCTGACCGCCACCGTGCCGTCGGCGTGGATTGCTAGGGCCAGCGGCTGCACCGTGGAGCCATCGGCCTGGGTCTCCGTCCAGCGCCACACGAGCACCACCAGGGCGGCTGCGAGCGCGGCGAGCGACAGGGTCACCTGCACGGTGCGGCGAGCGCGGCGGGGCACGAACGCCTCAAAGAGGGTGCCCAGCACGGCCGATCCGAGGACGATCAACAGTGGCAGGACTGCCATCCATTGAATTTCGAGATTCACTTGGTGCTCCCTTCAGCGGTGACCGTCAGCGTGGATGCGTACTGCTCGGCCACGGGGTTGACGGCGTCGAGTGCGATGGACGGGAAGAAGCCGAGGACGAGCATGGCCGCGATCAGCAGGCCCATGACCGTCTTCTCGCGCCCGCCCAGGTCCGCCACCTGCTCCTCCGGCTTCGGGCCGGTAAAGACCCGCTGGTACGGCAGAAGGATGTAGAGCGCGGCGAGCACGACGCCGACGACGCCGATGAGCGCCGCCCACGGTAGCACGCCGTACGTGCCCATGAGGACCATGAACTCGGGGATGAAGCCCGACAGGCCCGGCAGGGCGATCGTGGCAAGGCCCGAGATCATGAACGTGCCGGCCAGGATCGGGGTGACGCGCTGCCAGCCGCCGTAGCGAGAAATGAGGTGGGAGCCCCCGCGTTCGCCGAGGAAGCCCACAATGAGGAACAGGCCCGCGGTACCAATACCGTGCGCCACCATGTACAGGATCGCGCCGGCCATCGCGATCGATGAGCCGGAGAAGATACCCATGACCATGAAACCGAAGTGGGACACCGAGGTGAACGCCACGAGGCGCATGAGGTTGTCCGAGGCGATCGCCATGAGCGCACCCCAGATGATCGACACGAGCGCGAAGCCGATGATCACCGGCGCGGCCGCGGCGGCGGCGTCGGGGAACAGCGGCAGGCAGATCGCGATCATGCCGAACGTACCCATCTTGTCCAGGATGCCCACCAGCAAGGTGGAGGTGCCTGCGGGGGCCTCCTCCGTGGCGTCGGGCAGCCAGGTGTGGACCGGCCACATCGGGGCCTTGATCGCGAACGCGATGAAGAAGGCGAGGAAGATCCATATCTGCGCCGCAGCCGACATCTGCGAGCCCGCAGCAAGGTTATCGATCATGAAGCCGCCCGAGCCGCCCGGCCCGTAGGCGTAGACCGCGATGACGCCCACCAGCATGATGAGGCCGCCGGCGAGCGAGTAGATGAGGAACTTCATCGCGGCCTTGCCGCGCCTCTCCCCCTTGCCGTAGCGGCCGATCATGAAGAAGATCGGCAGGATCATGAGCTCGAACAGCACGTAGAACAGGAACAGGTCACGCGCGGCGAACAGGCCGATGATGATCGCCTCAAGGGCGAGGATCCAGGCGAGGTAGCCACCCTGCCGGTCGTCGTCGACCTCGGTCCACGACGCGAGGATGACCACCGGCACGAGGAACACGGACAGCGCGAGCATGACCGCGCCCATCCCGTTGATGCCCCACGCGAGCGACACGCCAATCTGCGGAATCCACGAGTAGGTCTCGGCTAGCTGGACGCGCGCCGAGCTCGCCACCTCGAACTCCGAGATCATCGCGCCAACGAAAACGCCGGCCACGAGGAGGGACACGCCCAGCGCCACCGGGCGGGCCGCCGAACGCAGCGGCTTGACCAGCCACAGCGCGAGCGCGCCCAGCAGGGCGAGCCCGATCATCACTGTGATCCAGGGGAAGCCAGCTTCGGAAACAGTTTGCAATTGCATACCTCTTGTCCTCCTAGAGCGCGGCCGCGACGACGACGATGAGCGCCAGGACCAGGCCGATGGTGATGTAGCTGGCGTAGTTACGGGCGTAACCGGTCTGGAACTTGCCCACGACCGATCCGACGGACGGCAGCTTGGCAACCCCGCGGACCAGGCCGTCCACCACGCCGCGGTCGAGCGCGTCGGTGCCTGCCACGAGCGCGAGGCCGGGGTTCATGAACAGGCCCTCGTTGATCTGATCCTGGTAGAGATCCACGCGCGCGGCGCGGGTCAGGCCGTTGCCCACCGGTGCTGCCTTGGGCATCGGGGTGGCCACGTAAATCTTCCAGGCGAGCCCGACGCCGATCGCCACGATGGCGAGCGTGACGCCCGTGATGACCGGGACCGGCAAGACCGGCTCCTCGTGGGCGACGTGGCCGATCGCCGGCTCAAGCCAGGTGAGGAAGCCCGTGTAGTTGAGGACCGCGCCGAGGCCGAGGGAGCCGAGGGCGAGCAGCGCCATCGGGATCCACATGAGCGGCGACGGATCGTGCGGGTGCTTGGCGTCCGGGCCTTCCTTCGCCCAGCGCTCCTCCCCCAGGAAGATCCCGAAGAACAGGCGCGACATGTAGAAGGCGGTAAGCCCCGCCACGAGCACGGTGATCGTGCCGAAGATCCACGGAAGCGCGCCCTCGCCCGTGAACGCGATCTCGATGATCTTGTCCTTCGAGTAGAAACCGGACAGCAGCGGGAAGCCGATGATCGCCAGGTAGCCGGCGAAGAACGTGTAGAACGTGATTTTCATGTGCTTAGCCAGGCCACCGAAGCCGCGGATGTTGACCTCGTCGTTCATGCCGTGCATGACAGCGCCGGCACCAAGGAACATGTTGGCCTTGAAAAAGCCGTGAGTGACGAGGTGGAAGATCGCGAAGCCAGCACCCACCGGGCCGAGGCCCGCCGCCAGCATCATGTAGCCGATCTGCGACATGGTGGAGGCCGCGAGGACCTTCTTCATGTCGTCCTTCGCCGCACCGACGATCGCGCCGAAGACGAGCGTGATGAGGCCGATGAGGGCCACGAGCAGAGCGGCAGTGGGCGCGGCCTGGTAGACGGCGCCGGAGCGAACCATGAGGTAGACACCGGCGGTCACCATCGTGGCGGCGTGGATGAGGGCCGAGACCGGGGTCGGGCCCGCCATCGCGTCCCCCAGCCATGCCTGCAGCGGGAACTGCGCCGACTTACCGCAGGCGGCCAACAGGAGGAATACCCCGATGAACGCGGCCGTGCCCTCGGAAACGCCAGCCACACCGGCCGACACGTCGGTGAACTTCACCGAACCGAAGCTCGCCACCATCGCCATCATCGCGATCAGCATGCCCAGGTCGCCCACACGGTTCATGACGAACGCCTTCTTACCGGCGGTGGCGTACTCGGGCACGTGGTTCCAGAACGAGATGAGAAGGTAGGACGCCAGGCCCACGCCTTCCCAACCGAAGAACAGCACCACGTAGGAGTTGCCCAGGACGAGCAGTAGCATCGCTGCCACGAACAGGTTGAGGTAGGCGAAGAAACGACGCCGGGCCGGATCGTGCTCCATGTAGGACACGGAGTAGATGTGGATGAGGGTGCCCACGAAGGTCACGAGCAGGACGAACGTGATCGACAGCGGGTCGACCCGCGTGCCGAAGTCCACCGCGAAGTTACCCACCGCGGGGATCCACTCATACAGCGTGGTCTCGACCACGCGCGCGCTCGCGTCCATCCCCAGCAGTTGCAGGGCGGCGGCGGCGCCGATGACGAACGACGCCGTGGAGGCGAGGATCGCCAGCCAGTGGCCCCACGCGTCAGCAGCCTTGCCTGCCAGGAGGAGGATCGCGAAGCTGACAAGCGGGATGGCCACGGCCAGCCAGATGAGGCTCGCCGCGCCCGTCGCGCTTGCGACAGCCACGGTGCTTTCCGCAAAAATGCTAGTCAATGCTCGCACCTGCCTAGTTCTTCATGAGGTTGGCGCCGTCCAACGACGCCGTCCTGCGAGTACGGAATATGGACACGATGATCGCCAGGCCCACCACGACCTCGGCGGCAGCCACCACCATGACGAAGAAGGCGAAGACCTGCCCCTCAAGGTTGCCCCACATGCGGGAGAAGGTGATGAGCACCAGGTTGCACGAGTTGAGCATGATCTCAACGCCGAGCAGGGCGATGACGCCGTTGCGGCGGGTGAGGACGGTCGCGCCGCCCACCACGAAGAGGATGATCGCGAGGACCACGTAGTACATCAGATCCATGGCTTACTCCTCCGTCTTATCCGTCAGCTCGGCAGTGGTCTCGGCCGCGTCAGCGACCTCCCTGGCGCTCGGCACATCCGCTCCGCTCTCAAGCTGCTCGAGGCGGGCCAGGGCGGCGTCGTGATCGGGGGCGAGCTCGCCGGGCATGCCCGCGAGGGTCGCGCGGCCGGTGACGCCGTACGTTGACGGGCCGGAGACGCCGGTCCCAGTGGCGATGCGTTCCACGGTGGCCGGCGAGATCTGGCCGACCGTGCGCATCTGGCCACGCACCTGCAGCACGCGGTTGACCGACAGATCGAGCGGCTGGCCGTAGGCGGTCAGGCCCGGGTTGGCCGACGAGTTCGACTCGGCGTAGACGCCCGGGTTCGGCTTGTTGCCGATGTGGCGCCCGTCCGTGACGAAGTCGCGTACGCCCTGGTGGGCGCGGTCTTCCTGCGTGATCGGATCGTGGATGCGATCACGGTGCGTCAGCGTCATCGCGCCAAGCGCGGCCACGATGAGGAGCGTGCCGGTGAGCTCAAGGGTGAGGATGTGGTTGGTGAAGATCGACTGCGCGACTCCGACGGGGTTGCCGTTCGCGTTCGCGGCTGCAAGGCCAACCGCGGCCGGGTTCGCCGCGCCGAGCACGACGCCAATGAGGATCCCGGCCACGCCAATCCCGCCCACGATCGCCACCGGGCGCTGGGCCTTCAGTGTCTCGTGTGTAGAATCGGAGGAATCCACGCCGATGAGCATGAGCACGAACAGGAACATCATGAGGATGGCACCCGTGTAGACCACCACCTGGGCCACGCCCATGAAGGGCGCCTCCAGCGCGGTGTAGAGCACGGCCAGGCCGACCATGATGAAGATGACGGAAACGACCGAGTAGACGGCCTTGCGCGCAATGAGCAGTCCGTAGACGGCGAGCGCGACCATCGCCACCGCCATGAGGGCGAAGATGATCGTCTCACCGAGCGAAATCTCAAGAGGCTGGGTGGGCATTATTGTGCGACCTCAGCTTTCTGGGTGGCCCGCGCCGTGGAGAGGGAGGGATCGTCGGGTCGGTTGTCCTTAACCCAGTCGATCTGCTCCTGCGTGGGCCCGGTAATAGTTCCCTGGTAGTAGTCGGCGTCCGTCGTGCCCTCCACCATCGGGTGCGGCGGGTTGAGCATGCCCTCGGCGAGCGGAACGAGGAGCTGGTGCTTCTCGTAAATCATGTCCTCGCGGGTGGGGCCTGCAATCTCGTAGTCGTTCGACATCGTCAGCGCACGCGTGGGGCACGCCTGGATGCAGTACGCGCAGAAAATGCAACGCAGGTAGTTGACCTGGTAGACGCGGCCGTAGCGCTCGCCCGGCGAGTACTGCGCCCCCGGGGTGTTCGCCGCGGCCTCGACGTAGATAGCGTCCGCCGGACAGGCCCAGGCGCACAGCTCACAGCCGATGCACTTTTCCAGCCCGTCCGCGTAGCGGTTGAGCTTGTGCAGGCCGTGGTAGCGCGGGCGGGTGGGGACCTTCTTGAAGGGGTACTCCTCCGTGACCGTGGGGCGGAAGATGGTCGAGAACGTCACGCCAAATCCGGCCACCGGCGCGAAGAAGTTGCCGATCGGGCCCTTCTTCGTGGGGCTGTAGAGCGCCGGATCCGGCTGCTCGAAGCGCGGAGCGTTGGTGTCTTCAGACATTTAGGCCTCCTCAATGGTCTGCGTGTCGATCGTCGCACGGCCACGCGCACGCGGCGACGGCGGAAGGTGCTGGCCGGGAAGCGGCGGAACGGGGTAGCCGTTCTCGAAGCCGTCGAACTCCTCCGACTCGCGCTCCGCGATGATCTCCTGCTGGGTCTTCTTCACCGTGTCATCACCGAAAGCCCAGATCAGCAGGATGAGCGAGTAGCCGACGGCGAGGATCGTGAGCACGGGGACCATGTTGATCCGCACCACCATGTTGATGCCGACCACGATCATGACGATCGCCAGCCAGCCGAGGGCTGCGGGGATGAGGCCCTTCCAGCCCAGGTGCATGAACTGGTCGTAGCGGAAGCGCAGCAGCGTGCCGCGCACCCAGACGAACAGGGCCATGAAGGTCCACATCTTCGCCACGAAGATGAGCACCGGGAACCAGCCCACGTTCGGGTCCCCGCCCCACAAGCCGAACAGCGAGGTGAGGATCGGGCCCGAGCGGTAGCCGCCGAAGAACAGGGTGGTGACCAGCATCGACATGTTGAGCATGTTGACGTACTCGGCCAGGTAGAACCAGCCGAATTTCATGGAGGAATACTCCAGGTGCGCGCCAGCCACGATCTCGCCCTCGGCCTCGGTGAGGTCAAAGGGGAGGCGGTTGGTGCCGCCGAACATCGTCACCAGGAAGATGAGGAAGGCCGGCATGAGCAAGATGACGTTCCACAGACTGGTCTGGGCCTCGACGATGCCCGAGGTGGACATCGTGGCGGCCGTGATGAAGATCGTCACGAGCGACAGGCCCTCGGCCAGCTCGTATGAAATCATCTGGGTAGCCGCGCGGACCGAGCCGTACAGCGGCAGGGTGGACTTCGCGGACCAGCCGCCAAGCACCAGGCCATATTCGCCGAGCGCCGCGGCGGCCAGTACGAAGAGCATCGCCACCGGGGAGTCGGCCAACTGTAGCGGGGTGTGGATGCCGAACATCGACACGCCCGGGCCCACCGGGAGCACGGCCATAACCACGAACGCACACGTTGCCGAGATGGCCGGCGCGATCGCGTAAATGACCTTATCGGCGCCCGCCAGCCAGAAGTCTTCCTTCAGGATCAGCTTGATGGCGTCCGGGAAGGACTGGCCAAGGCCGAGCGGACCAACCGTGTTCGGGCCGAGGCGGTTTTGCATCTTGGCGATCAGCCGGCGCTCAAACCACAGCGCGAAGATCACGGAGAAAATGAGGAAGACGACGATCGCGACCGCCTTGATCACCCAGATCCACCACGTGTCTTGCGAGAAGTCTGCGGCGACTCCGCCAACGGTATAGAGATTCACTTCGTTACCTCCGATTGAATCGTGACGAGGTCGCCTGGCCGGCTTCCGAGCGTCGCGATGGCGCAACCGACAGCGTTTTGCGGGACCCACACCACGGCGTCGGGCATGTCGACCACCGCGACGTCGAGGCTCAGCGAGCCCGCCGGGCCGGTGATCTTCACCGCGCCGGTGACGCCGGCCTTCTTCGCGGTGGCGGGGCTCATGACCGCCACGGGCTTGCGGGCCGTCTTGGCCAGGTGGGGCTCGCCGCTTAGCAGCGCGCCCGCGTCAATCATCTGCTTCCAGGAGGCGAGCACGGCCTGACCCGCGCCCACGGTGGGGGCGGGAGCCGGGGCCTCGTTCGGCAGCTCGGCGCGCGTGCCGTCCCAGCGGCGCAGCTCGGCCATTTCCTCGACGACGGCCTTGAGGGTCTCCAGCCCGAGGTCGACACCCATCTCGGTGGCGAGCTCGGTCAGGACCTTGCGGTCGGCGAGGGCCTTGGACACGATGGTCTGCCCGAAGGGGCGCAGGCGGCCTTCCCAGTTGACGAACGTGCCGCCCTTTTCGGCCGTGGGGGCCACGGGCAGGACGACGTCGGCAAGCGCGGTGGTCTCGGTGTCGCGCACCTCAAGCTGGACCACAAACACGTTGCGCAGGGCATCGGCGGCGCCGGCCGGCAGGTCGGCCAGCTCCACGCCCGCGAGCACGATCGCGCCGAGCTCGCCCGCCGCGGCCGCGGCCAGGATTTGCTCGGTGTGGCGGCCCGGGGTGGCGGGGAGCGAGTCCACGCCCCACACGGCCGCCGTGTCGATGCGGGCGCCGGCGTCGGACACGAGGCGACCGCCCGGTAGCAGGTTCGGCATGGCGCCGGCGTCCACGGCACCGCGGTCGCCCGCTCGGCGCGG